>NZ_AUFA01000025.1:0-101634 GCF_000426265.1 Bradyrhizobium sp. Cp5.3
GAGACGGTCGAGCATCCCTTTGGCACGATCAAGGCCCGTATGGGTGCAACCCACTTCTTGATGAAGCGCCTACGGAACGTCGCCGCCGAGATGGCTTTGCACGTCCTGGCCTATAACCTCACTCGGGTGATGAACATCGTCGGCAAACCGAGCCTGATTGCAGCAATCCGCGCCACCTGAACGCGCGGAAGTGCGTCCAAAAGCGCCACCGCGCGTCGCTATAACCACCTCAGCCGGCTATTGGACGATCCGACGCGAAAACATCGGCGGCCTGCAACGATTGTCGACTACGGCCGCTTCCGAGCTATCCATTTCCACACAACCAAGACCCTCCGCTGACCTCACCGAGGTATCTGCTGCGCAGCCCTCCAAGAACTCGCGCGTCCTCCCGAGTTCGGCGCGCGGCCTGATGCCGGTATCCGCCTGTTGTAGGAGTGCGGAGCAAAAAGCAGGTGCGGCGCCCCCGCGACAGGCGCGCCACGTCCGTCGTTCTGCTATAATGTAACCATGACGATCGGGATTTCCGGACCCGAACGGAAGGCACCAGGGCGAAGCGCCGTGGTGGGATTCATCATCGCGGCCATCATCGCCGCAATCGGCCTGATCCTGCTCGCTCTCGTCGGCGACTTCCTGGTCGACTGGATGTGGTTCTCGTCGATCGGCTACACGCAGGTCTTCTGGACCACAATCGGCGCGAAAGCCGCCGTCTTCCTCGTCGTTTTCGCGGCGACCGCCGCCATCTTGTGGGCGAACGCGCGCCTTGCACTAGGCCTTGCCGGGCGCCGAAGCCGGTTGCCCGCGGCCTTCGACCCGCCGCTCGTGGCCGCCGCGGCGCAGCCCGATCCGCTTGAATTCCTGCGCGAGCGGCTGCCGTGGCGCAGTATGATCGCCGCCAGTAGCGGCCTCGTCGCTCTGCTTGTCGCCTGGGGAGAAGTCGGCAACTGGAGCACTCTTCTGCGCTTCATCTATCAGGTGCCCTACGGCACCAACGATCCCTTGTACGACAAGGATATCGGATTCTACCTGTTTTCCCTGCCGGCCTTTGTGGCCATCAAGAATTGGGCATTGCTGACGCTCGTCATGAGCGCACTGTTCGCCGGGTCTATCTACTGGGTGCACGGCGACATCGAGGACCGGGTGCAGCAAATATCGCCAGCGGCGATCTCGCACGGTTCGGCGCTTCTCGGCCTTTTCTTTGGCGTGAAGGCGTGGTCCTACAGTCTCGACCGCTATCTCCTGCTGTACGGCGACAACGGCGTGGTGGTCGGCGCAGGCTTCACAGACGTCAATGTGGAACTGCCGGTGCTGTGGTTGCTGATCGCACTTTCGATCGTCGCCGCTTTGGCGGCGTGCGCGAACCTGTGGGTGCGTACCTACCGCCTCCCCACCGCCGCGATTGTGCTGCTGTTCGGCGGCGCACTCCTGCTATCGGGCATCATCCCCGCAGTGTTTCAGCGCTTCTATGTCGGGCCGAACGAGCTGGACTGGGAGCGGCCCTACATGGAGCGCAACATTGCGCTGACCCGGGAGGCCTACAATCTCAATCGGATCGTGCCGAAGCCGTTCCCTGCGGAACAGAACCTGACCTTCAGGACACTCGAGGCCAACAAGGCCACCATTGAAAATATAAGGCTGTGGGATTGGCAACCATTGGCCGACACCTACGCGCAACTGCAGGAGATTCGCACCTACTACAAACTGCGCGACCTCGATGTCGATCGCTACTGGTTTGGCGACACCTATCAAAGCGTGATGATTTCAGGCCGCGAGTTGAATTCCGCGCTGCTGCCACCGAACGCGCAGACCTGGGTCAACCGCCACATCCTGTTCACCCACGGCAATGGTGCGGTGATGAGTCCGGTCACCCAGAAGAGCGGTGAAGGCCTTCCGCTTCTCTATCTGCACGACATTCCTCCGGTCGCGCACGGAGGTCCCGCCATTCGCGAGCCGCGCATCTATTACGGGCAGCAGACCGAGGACTACGTCATCGTCAAGGGAACCGTGCCGGAATTCGACTATCCCAGGGGAAAGGACAATGTCTACGCATCCTATGACGGCTCCGGCGGCGTGCCGCTGTCGGGCATGGTGCGGAGACTGATCTTCGCCCACCATTTCAACGATGTGAACCTGCTGCTGTCAGACTACATCGGTGACGGCAGCCGCATCATGATCCGGCGCAACATTCAGAAGCGGGTTGGCACGATCGCCCCGTTCCTCCCTCTCGATCGCGATCCCTATCTGGTCGTCAGCGAGGGCCGGATGTTCTGGATGCAGGACGCCTACACGACCAGCGAATACTTTCCCTACGCACAGCCTGCGCCCGGCTACAACCTCAACTATATCCGCAATTCGGTGAAGGTCGTGATCGACGCCTACAACGGCACCGTCGATTTTTACCTGATGGATCCGGCCGACCCGGTTGCCGCGACCTATCAGCGAATCTTCCCGGACCTGTTCAAGCCGTTCGCGGCCATGCCGTCCGATCTTCAGAAGCACATCCGTTATCCCGAAGATCTCTTCCTGATTCAGGCGCGACTTTTCCAGACCTACCACATGGAAGCTGCCGATGTTTTCTATAACCGGGAGGACCTCTGGCAGTTTCCGCGCCAACCGGCCGGTGATGGCGTCTCTTCAATGGACGGCATCACCACCATGGCCCCCTACTACATCATCATGCGGCTGCCCGGAGAGGCGCAAGCCGAGTTCTTCATCATGATCCCGATGGTGCCGAGCCGTCGCGACAACATGATCGCTTGGCTTGCCGCGCGCTGCGACGAGCCCGGCTATGGCAAGCTGATCGTGTACGAATTTCCCAAGGAGAAGCTGGTCTACGGGCCTTTCCAGATCGAGGCGCGAATTCATCAGAACACGGAGATCTCCCAGCAGATATCGCTGTGGAACCAGATGGGGTCGCGGGTGATCCGGGGAAATCTGCTCGTGATTCCGATCGAGAATTCGATTCTCTACGTGTCGCCGCTGTATTTGCGGGCGGAGCAAGGACATTTGCCGGAGCTCAAGCGGGTGATTGCCGCCTATGGTGAGCATGTCGTCATGAAGGAAACGCTTGCCGAGGCTCTGTCGGCACTCTTCGTGGACGGCGGCCCCTCCGCGGCAGCGTCGGGTGTGACCGCGGAAACACCCACCGAAGGCTCCGCGGCAGCGCGCGCGCAGGAGGCGCTCACGCACTACAACCAGGCCACGGAGCGGTTGAAATCCGGTGATTGGGCAGGCTTCGGCAAAGAGATCGATGCGATGCGCGGTATTTTGGAAGATATCCGCCGGCAATCGGGTAGCCGCTGAGGTGCCCGAGAAACGCAATTTTTCTGACTGCCGGTGTGACTGCTGACTACGATCGGAATCGTCGCCGCGCCAAAGCGGGTATTAGGCAAAGGCGCATGCAGGCGCGAGTGTGCTGCTCAAGGTGACGCGTCAGGATCGGTGACCTTAACTCAGGACGCGGCGCAGCACCGGTATCCAAATCGTCGAATGCAGCGCCGCCAGCGAGGTGATAAATGTCGCGCCGCGTCAGTGCGGCGTGCGCTCGAGCGACTCCAGCGTCGAGGCGTTGCCGCAATAGCCGTGGTAGTTCTCCGCCGCGGTGCCGTCGGCGAGATCGCGGTCGCATTGCGCCTTTTGGCTGCACAGCGCGCACACCCGCTCCATGTCGCGCAGCAACAGCGGCTGTGCGCGGCCGAGTTGCTCCACGCTGATGCCGAGCTGGTCCAGCATTTTCGGCAGCTCGTCGGCGGCATGTTTGCCGTGGCGGACCAGCTCCTCCAGATCGTCAGGTGAAATCCTGAGGTCGCCTGCAATCCGGTTGAAGTCGGAGCGATCGAGCTGCCGCATCTCGTTCAGCTCGCGGCGATGCTTCAGCCAGCCGGCAAAGGACTCGATGAGGTCCTGGACGATGGGATATGGCCTGCTTGCGGTGCTCATGCGAAGCTCCATTCGAGTCGTGAGATTGAAGCCGAATAGAGCAGACCTGCAGGAAAATGCGTTGCGCTGGATCAAATTGGAATCTCATGTCCCGGACGCGGTGCGGCGCGCTTGGCGATGCGGAGCATCGTCCAATGCGATGCGCCGCAGAGCCAGGACCCATGGTGCCGCATTGCTGGGCCCCGGCTCAGCGACGCATCATTCATGCTGCGTCGCGTCCGGGGCACGAGAGCAACCTAGCGAAACCGCTCCGTCGCCCACGCATACAGGCTGCCGGGAATCGGTGGCTGGCCGCCGCGGCCTTTGGGCGAGATGTGCAGGCCGATGATATCGGGGTTGGTGACGAGGCCGAGATAGCTCGACGGCTCGAAGAAGAGTCGTGGCTCGGCATGCACGGCGTAAAACGACTGCTTCGGCAGCGCGCAGCGGAGCTCGCCGGTGCGGCGGGCGAGCGCGGTGAGTGCTGCCGGGCCGAAGATCGCGACGCGGATGTCGGCTAGGCGGTTCGAGCCGCCGCGCAGGCGGCGCATCGCAAACGTGATGCGATGGCGCAGCGACAGCCAGTCGGGCGTCAGCTCCTCCTGCTCCATCAGTTCTTCGAAGGCGCGGACGATGCCATGCTCCGTCGGCAGGTAGATCACGGAGTTGCCGAGCTGCCGCGGCCGCTCCCAGGCGAAGTAGGGTTTGGCCGGATCGATCTCGACGGGCTTCAGCAGCAGCACGTCAGCGTCGAGCCAGAGGCCCAGGCTCTTGGCCATCAGCTTCATCCGGAAGAAGTCGCTGAACTGCAGCGTGGTCCAGTCGCGCCAGCTGCCGTCAGGCTGCGGCGGCCGCAGCCGTTCGGAGAAGGCATACGGCAGGATCGCCTCGGCATCGGCGTTGCCGACACCCGAGGGCAGGCCGGGAATGGGATCGAAGCTGTAGACCGTGACCTTGTGGCCGGCAGCAAGCTGCGAGCGCAGACACGTCTGGCGCAGCGCATCCATCGGGCCGTGCCAGAAGGTGACGATTTCGGGCAGCATGAGGGGAAGCTTAGAGCATGATCCGGAAAAGTGTGCAGCGGTTTTCCGAGAAGATCATGCTCAAAAAATAGAGGATAACGAGGGCAAAGAAAAAGCCCCGGCGCTGGCAGCACCGGGGCTCGAACTGAAAAGCTGATCTCAGGCCCAGGCACGCTCGCGCTTGAGCTTGTCCTCGTAGGTGTCGATCGAGGCCTTCTTCTCCATCGTGAGACCGATGTCGTCGAGACCGTTGATCAGGCAGTGCTTGCGGAACGGGTCGATCTCGAACTTCACCTTGCCGCCGTCGGGACCGCGGATCTCCTGGTTCGGCAGGTCGATCGTCAGCGTCGCATTGGCGCCGCGCTCGGCGTCGTCGAACAGCTTGTCGAGGTCTTCTTGGGAGACGCGGATCGGCAGAATGCCGTTCTTGAAGCAGTTATTGTAGAAGATGTCGCCGAACGAGGTCGAGATCACGCAGCGGATGCCGAAGTCGAGCAGCGCCCAGGGCGCGTGCTCGCGGCTCGAGCCGCAGCCGAAATTGTCGCCGGCGACCAGCACCTTGGTGTTGCGATAGGCCGGCTGGTTGAGCACGAAATCCGGGTTCTCGCTGCCGTCGTCCTTGTAGCGCTGCTCGGAGAAAAGCCCCTTGCCAAGGCCGGTGCGCTTGATGGTCTTCAGGTACTGCTTCGGAATGATCATGTCGGTGTCGACATTGATGATCTTCAGCGGCGCCGCGACGCCTTCCAGCGTGGTGAACTTGTCCATGGTTGCACTTTCCCGGGTCGGTCAGGGGAACAGGTATTTATCCCGATCAGGGCGGAAATCCTAGGCCGAATTCGGCAGGTCTGCCTTACCTCTCCCGCTTGCGGGAGAGGTCGGCGCGGAGCGCCGGGTGAGGGCTCTCTCCTTCCAGGGGGTCTTGATGGCTGAGGCACCCTCTCCCCAGCCCTCCCCCGCAAGCGGGGGAGGAAGCGCACCGCCGCTGCGGCGACACTATCAATCTGCTTGGGCCTCAATCGCCGCCATATCGTCGTCCGAGAGGCCGAAATGGTGGCCGATTTCGTGGATCAGGACGTGGCGGACGATATGACCGATCGTCTCGTCATGCTCGGCCCAATAGTCCAGGATCGGACGGCGGTAGAGCCAGACCATGTTGGGCAGCCGCGCCACGTCGCCAAAACTCTGCTGGGTCAGGCCGACGCCCTGGAACAGGCCGAGCAGGTCGAACTCGCTCTCGCACTCCATCTCGTCCAGGACCTCGTCGGTCGGGAAGTCGTCGACCCGGATGATCACGCCTTCGCAGAGCTTGCGAAAGTGCGCCGGCAGATGCTCGAAAATGTCATGCGCCATCGTCTCCATCTCGGCCAGCGAGGGCGCTTTCAGGTCGGTCCACATGCTCACTCCTTAGCGCGGGTTCCCTGATGATGCATCCCGCTTTATAGGATGGGACGAAGAGTTGACGTTGCCTGCGAAAACGGAGAGCGTACGTCGCACCAAGGGGATATTTCAGGTGGGTGGTACGATGCGGGCGGGAACAGCGGTACTGGTTCTACTTTGCATGGGGTTGTTTTCGCAATTTTGCGCCGGCGCGGAGGCCCAGACGGCTGGTCCCGAAATCCGCTTGGCCCAGGCGGCGCCCGACGCCCCGCCGCCGCGCAAGCGGCCGCCGACCCGGCTGCGCGTGCAGCCTTACTATTATGGCGACGAGAACCGGGTCTATCCGCGCTACAATCCCGGTCCCGACGCGGTCCGCGAATGCAACGCGACCTATGTCCAGGAATTCCGGCCGAGCGGCACGGTGATCGTGCCGCGTATGAGCTGCTACTGGCGTCGCGGCTGACGCCTGGCGCGCCGCTCAATCCGGCTGGCGCGCCATTGACCATCTCCTGCATTCGCTCGATCAGAAGATGCGCGCGTCACTGACGGCCGGTCTTGGCGCCGCCTGAAAAGTTCTGCCGGCATTCGGAACCTGCCGCGTGTTCTTCGCATTCATGTCCGGGGCGCGTTCATTCATACGCGATTCAGGCCGTGGACTCTAACGTCGTCTGCGTGCCGTAACGTCTGGTCAGCGCGCGCACCGCAGGAACGATGTCAGGAGATCACAGGAAATGCAGTCCATGAAAGTTTTCGGCCTCGCGGCCGTCGGAGCGATGTTCGTTCTCGCCGCGCCGGTCGAACGCGCGCAGGCCGTGTCGCTGATCAATCCGGGCGCCGCACAGTCGGTGCAGGATGTTGCCAAGCCCACGACCGAAGTGCACTGGCATCACGGACATGGCTGGCATCCTCGTCATCACTGGCGGCACCGCTGGCATCGTCACCATCATCATCATCGCCACTGGCGATAGCCTTTGAGGCGCGGACAGGCCCGGATTTCCGGGCCTGTTTTTGCTTGCAGACGGCCTTGCGATGCCCGCATGCTGAGAGCGGAGGTCGCCATGATGAAGTGGATCGGACTGGCCGTTGCTGTTGCGATCATTGCTGGCTCGCCGAGCGAGTCCGTTGCTCAGCCTGTGGCGAAGCCGGCGGCCTCGGCGGGGACAGCGGTTTTCGGTGCAACGCGGCACGCGCAACACCATGATGTAGCGCGGCGCTATGTGCCATATGAACCGCATTACTACGCGCGGCCCGTGTACTATCGGCCCTATCCTTACGCGGTGCCCTTTCCCTTCGTGTTCGGCTTCGGGCCGTGGTGGTGATGTCGCCGCGCTAGATGGCGGGCGTAAATCCCTTGACCAGCAGAACGGTCGCCTGCGCGCCTGCCTTGCGATCGCGTGAGATATCGAGATAGTCGGGCGCGTTCGAGAAGGCGAGAAAAGCGGCCTCATCGGGAAACGACATCATCACCAGCTTGTCGAACGGCCATGCGCCTTCAAGTACGCGCGGCTGTTCATCGGCTGCGAGGAGACGTCCATTGAATTTCCTGAACACGTCGAAGAACCGCGCCTGATAGCGGTCATAGGCCGCGCGGTCTGTCATCTTCAGTTGTGCGATCGCGTAAACGGTCATCTCTAGTGAACTCCATTGTCTCGCGGCTGTCTCGCGGCGCTGCGTTGCAGGCGCGATGCACCGAGCGCCGTTCATTCATGACGCATTCCACCGGCGCTACTATTACGGCGGCTATTATCCCTATTACCACTATCCGCGCCGCTGCCGGATCATCTGGACCTATTACGGCCCGCGCCGCATCTGCCGCTGGCACCATTGGCACCGCTGGCACCATCCGTACCGCTATTGGTGATGTGAGAGCGACCGAACTCTAACCGTTTGCGTCATGGCCGGGCTTCGTCCCGGCCATCCACGTCTTTGCCTCGGGCTCCGAAGTGCGTGGATGCCCGGGGACAAGCCCGGGCATGACGGAGAACGTGGCTCAGAGCCAATCCTTCAGCTTCCACGACGCCGGCTTCCAGCGCGCCAGGGTCTCGAGCTTCCACTGCCGCAACATCGCCGGCGGCCAGCGGCTGAGCTTTGACGTCTCCTCGGCCTCAGGCTTGGCGACGATACGCAATGGCGCCGCGCGCCGCCGGTTCTGGCGTGTCGCCTCGCTGATCAGATCGACATATTCAGGCTTGTTGGCCATGGCGCGCGTCCTCGCGAAAGTGCCGCGAGGACGCAATGTGGGCGATGCCGATTAACGGCGGTTTGCCGCGATCGCTACAATTGCAGGAAGCGGCTTACCGCCAGTCCCTGACATCGACGAAGTGGCCCGCGATCGCCGCGGCCGCTGCCATCGCCGGCGAGACGAGGTGGGTGCGGCCCTTGAAGCCCTGGCGGCCTTCGAAGTTGCGGTTCGAGGTCGAGGCGCAGCGCTCCTCCGGCTTCAGCTTGTCCGGGTTCATGGCGAGGCACATCGAGCAGCCCGGCTCGCGCCATTCGAAGCCCGCCTTGATGAAGATCTTGTCGAGACCTTCGGCTTCGGCCTGCTCCTTCACGATGCCGGAGCCCGGCACGACCATGGCGTTGACATGGCCGGAGACCTGCTTGCCTTCCGCGATCTTCGCGGCGGCGCGCAGGTCTTCGATGCGGCCGTTAGTGCAGGAGCCGATGAAGACGCGATCGAGCTTGATGTCGGTGATCTTCGTGCCTGCG
The DNA here is from genome assembly GCF_000426265.1 of Bradyrhizobium sp. Cp5.3. Lineage (NCBI taxonomy): Bacteria > Pseudomonadati > Pseudomonadota > Alphaproteobacteria > Hyphomicrobiales > Nitrobacteraceae > Bradyrhizobium > Bradyrhizobium sp. Cp5.3. The sequence continues at coordinate 9,024 of NZ_AUFA01000025.1, forward strand.
GTCAGGCCCATGTACTTCAGCGCGCGGTGCTTGGAGATACGCTTGGCCTCGTCCGCGATCTTGTCGGGGTCGGGCACGAAGCCGGTCACCGAGATGACGTCCTCGGGGCTTGTGCCCCAGGTCACGATCGGCGGCAGCTTTGCGGCGTCCAGCCGCAGCTCATGGTCGAAATGCGCGCCCTCGTCGGAGCGCAGCTTCTCCCAGTAGCGCATCGCTTCATCCCAGGCTGCGCCCTTCGGAGCCTTCGGGCGATCGCGCAGGAAGTCGTAGGCCTTCTGGTCCGGCGCAACGAGGCCGGCGCGAGCGCCGCCTTCGATCGACATGTTGCAGACCGTCATGCGGCCTTCCATCGACAGCGCCCGGATCGCATCGCCGGCATATTCCAGCACGTAGCCGGTGCCGCCCGCGGTGCCGATCTCGCCGATGATGGCGAGAATGATGTCCTTGCCCGTCACGCCCTCCGGCAATTTGCCGTCGACGGTGACGCGCATGTTCTTCGCCTTCTTCTGGATCAGCGTCTGCGTCGCCAGCACGTGCTCGACCTCGCTCGTGCCGATGCCGTGCGCGAGCGCGCCGAACGCGCCATGCGTCGAGGTGTGGCTGTCACCGCAGACGATGGTGGTGCCGGGCAGCGTAAAGCCCTGCTCCGGGCCGATGACGTGGACGATGCCCTGGCGCTTGTCGAACTCGTTGTAATATTCGATGCCGAATTCCTTGGCGTTCTCCGCCAGCGCCTTGATCTGCTCGATGCTTTCAGGGTCGGGATTCGGCTTGCTGCGGTCGGTGGTCGGCACGTTGTGGTCGACGACGGCGAGCGTCTTCTCTGGCGCATGGACCTTGCGCCCGGTCGCGCGCAGGCCTTCGAACGCCTGCGGCGAGGTCACCTCGTGCACCAGGTGGCGGTCGATATAGAGCAGGCAGGTGCCATCGTCGGCCTCGTGCACCAGATGGTCGTTCCAGATCTTGTCGTACAATGTGGTCGGCTTGGACATGAGCGTCAGCTCCGGGAATGTTGTGTAGCGGATGTGCGCGGGTGGCGCGCGGGGCAACAAAAACGTCTTCAGCGCAGCGATTAAGCTGCGCGGCTAAGCTCTGACGTTGCCGAGGTCGCAAAGCGTCCGAAGAACCGGCCAGGCAGCCGCGAGCGATCGTCGATGACGATGCGCTTGACGGGGGCGAGGCTGGTCGGATCTGGAAACATTCCAAGAATATATAGCAGGCCGAATTGGAATCGCGAGTGGTTTCAATGCGCGGTCAGGACATGACCCTCACCCTGAGGAGCGCGCTCTTGGCGCGCGTCTCGAAGGGCGAGGCCACCGGCCGGGCCTTCATCCTTCGAGACGCGCGTTCCGCGCTCCTCAGGATGAGGTCCGACATCTGTGTCGGCGGCACGAGCGCAACAAAAAAGCGCGGAGCCGAGCCCCGCGCTTTTCGAAACTTGCCTGGTGGCGAAGATTACTCGCCGACGGCAGTCGCGCGGTCCTGCTTCTCGACGATGCGGGCCGACTTGCCGCGAAGGTTGCGGAGGTAATAGAGCTTGGCGCGACGCACCTTGCCGCGACGCACCACCTTGATCGAATCGATCATCGGGGAGAGCAGCGGGAACACGCGCTCGACACCCTCGCCGTACGAAATCTTGCGCACGGTGAAGCTCTCGTTGAGGCCACCACCGGAACGCGCGATGCAAACGCCCTCATAGGCCTGCACGCGTGTGCGCTCGCCTTCGACGACCTTCACGTTGACGATCACGGTGTCGCCGGGCGCGAACTCCGGGATGTCCTTGCCGGCGGAGAGCTTGTCGAATTGCTCTTTTTCGAGCTGCTTGATCAGGTTCATGGGTAAATCTCCATCGGCGCGCCCAGCCGCAGGACGGGGGCTGCGCAAAATTCGTCTATCCAGCCATTGCGGATTTGGCCGCTCCTATAAGGCAAGCCGAAGCGTTTGTCACCCGTCTGTCTTGTTTTTTGGCGTTTTTTGGCGACTGGCCCGATTCGGGACTTTGCCTGGGACCTGGGCCCACAAATCCGGTCGCCGGGCCGCCGTCAGGGCCTCGGATTCCGCTCTTCGCCAGGCAGCGACCTTGGCATGGTCGCCGGAGATCAGGACCTGCGGTATCGGAACCCCCTCGAACAGCTGCGGACGGGTGTATTGAGGGTATTCCAGAAGGCCCTCGGAAAAGCTTTCCTCGGCTCCGGAGGCCTCCTTGCCCATGACCCCCGGCAGCAGCCGGACGCAGGCGTCAATCAGCGCCAGGGCTGCGATTTCCCCGCCGGAGAGCACGTAGTCGCCGATCGAGACCTCCTCCAGGCCCCGTCCGTCGATCACCCGCTGGTCGACCCCCTCGAACCGCCCGCAGACGATCAGGGGACCAGGACCTTGGGCGAGCTCGGCGACGCGGACCTGGGTCAATGGCCGACCGCGGGGGCTCATCAAGAGCCTTGGTCGATCTTTTGGCCGCTCCGGACCGACCTCCGCGGCATCGATTGCGGCCGCCAGAATGTCGGCCCGCAGCACCATGCCCGGGCCGCCGCCGGCCGGCGTGTCGTCGACGCTGCGGTGGCGGTCGGTTGCCGAGGCGCGGATGTCCCGCGCCTCGAGCTCCCAGAGCCCGGACGCGAGCGCGCGGCCAGCCAGGCTCACCCCGAGCGGCCCCGGAAACATCTCGGGAAACAGGGTGAGGACGGTTGCTCGCCAGATCGGGGCTTGGGTGGTCATGCCGCTGGTTAGGGCATCGCACGTCTCAGGTCGAGGGCCTGCTAGGCGCCTCTCTGCGAGAAACTCCGGCGAACGCAGTTATTTCTTGCGGCCATATTCGACGAGTTCGCTCGTGCTGCTGTTGACCAAGTGGTTATTGGCCCGGGACACGAAGCTGCGCTTGACCCAGTGATCGATCGCCGGGGCATACCAAGTCTGCGCCGTGATCTCGCCCTTGTTGGACGGATCGTTGGTCGATTGCCTGGAGACGACCGTTTCGATCTTGAACGTGTCGAACGTGCCGGCCTTGGTGGTGATGGTTTCCTGACCGGTGACTTTTGAATTGACGGAGCGTCTGAAGATGCTGCCGTTTTGCGAGTTGACGTCGTCTGCGGTGACGCTCCAGGCAGAGCCAACCTTCAGCGGTGTACGAATCCCGGAGCCGTCAATCGGCTGATATTTCCAAGGGCCCGTGCTCTTCAGATTCCATGACCGGTCATAGACATTAAGCCGATCGCCGTTCCCGACTCCGGTAGCGAGTTGGATGCGAATCTCGCCGGGAGTTACGTCGGTGACGACAAACCGGCGGACTGTAGACGTTCCGCCGATTTCGTCCCTCACGTCGTACGCCCAGAAGTCGCCCGGCATCGGCTCTTCCATTGAAATGATCGGCTTTGCTTCGCCCGGTTTTGCAGGAGCAGGCGGCGCGCCGCCCTCGGCGGCCCGTGCCCAGGGAACGCTCGCGAGCAAGCAAATCGTTGCCACGGCGGCACAACGAGACATCGGTATCTCCAGCGACAGTGATCGGAATGCCTGGGCCGACGACTAGCGGCGGCCATATTCGATCAGCTCGACCGATCCCTTGTCGCTGACCCTGCCCTCCGATTTGCTGACCCAGGTACGCTTCACCCAATGATCGACGGTCGGCGCGTACCAGGTCTGCTGGCTGCTCTGAAACTTCTTGGTCGGATCATTGGCGTTTTGCATGTCGATCGACGTTTCAATCTTGTACGTCTCGAACGTGCCGGCGCGCGTCGTAATGCTTTCCTTGGCAGTGACCTTCGATGTGACCGAGCGCTTCAGGCTGGCGCCGCTACCGCTGTTGAAGTCAGTCGATCTGACGGACCAGGACTTGCCGACCTCAAGCGGGGTCTTGATGCCCGTGCCGTCGTTTGGGGTAAATTTCCATGTGCCGGTGTTGATGGAATTCCAGGAATGATCGAACGTCTGGAAGCCAATACCCGGTTTTCCGAGAAAGGTCAGGCGGATACCGATTTCAGCGGGAGATACATCGGTGATGGTTTGGGTGACGGTCGATTTCAGCTCGCCGGTGATCTCATCGCGAACCTCGTAGGTCCAGCGATCGCCTGTCCGCGGCTCTTGCTGCTCGGGGGTCTCCGTGGATGCTTCAGCAGGCGGCTGGCTCGCCGGCGTCTGCGCCGCTACCACGCTCGCGCACGCAAGCAGGCCGATCGTTGCCAGAAGACAGCGCCGCAACATTTGTATCTCCGGATGTTCAGGAGTCGTCGAGAGGAGGGGTGCAACCCGAGCGTGAACGAGCCCGGAACCAAACGCAAATCTCGATTTTGTGAGGACAATCGGCGGTCCGTCGTCGTCGTCATGTCATGACGGCGACGCCTCGTCCTCATCCTCGATCTCCTGCGGCAGCGCGATCACGACGCGTCCACCCGCGACGTTGACCTCCGGCACCACCGCGTTGGAGAACGGCAGCAGCAGCGTCGTGCCTGTCGGCGGGGCGATCTCGATGATGTCGCCGGCGCCAAAATTATGGACTGCGACGACACGGCCGAGCGTGTCGCCGGCCGTGGTGACGGCGGCGAGCCCGATCAAATCGGTGTGGTAATATTCGTCCTCGTCGGTCGCGGGCAGTTTTTCGCGCGCGACGTAGAGTTCGATGCCGTTGAGCCGCTCGGCTTCATCGCGGGTCGTGACGCCCTTGAACGTCGCGACCAGATGATCCTTGGCTTCACGGGCCTGCGCGACCTCGAACTGGCGCTTGCCGTCCTGGGTGACGAGCGGACCATAGCGCCGCACGGCAAAGGGATCTTCGGTGAAGGTCCACAGTTTGACCGCGCCGCGCACACCATGCGCGGCGCCGATCCGCGCGACGCAAACGAGCTGAGACATCAGGTGGCCTCTCCCTTCGAGACGCACGCTTCGTTTGCACCGTTCGCGACGGCCTCGCTTACGCTCGGCCTGCTCGGGTGTGCGTGCTGATCAGGATGAGGAGATAGACCCTCATGCTGAGGAGCGCGGCACAAGCCGCGCGTCTCGAAGCATGAAGGCCCGGCCATCGAAGCGGCTTACGCCTTCGCGGCGGCTTCGGCCTGCGCCTTGCGCTCCTTGCGCGGCACGGCCTTCTGCGGGTTGCTGCGTGCTTCGCGCTTCTTGACGCCGGCGGCGTCGAGGAAACGCATCACGCGGTCCGACGGCTGGGCGCCCTTGGCGAGCCAGGCCTTCACCTTGTCCATGTCGAGCTTGAGGCGGGTCTCGTTGTCCTTCGGCAGCAGCGGGTTGAAATAGCCGAGACGCTCGATGAAACGGCCATCGCGCGGGAAGCGCGAGTCGGCGACGACGACGTGATAGACCGGGCGCTTCTTGGTGCCTGCGCGAGCGAGGCGGATAACGACTGACATCTAGTTCTCCTTCAAAGTACGTTTTGTTCGGTTGATTGGTATTCCGCGTTGCGCGGGACGCTTGCGATCCCCCGCGACGAATTCCTCATTTCTTCTTGCCCGGAAATCCGCCGAGGCCCGGCAGCATCGGCTTGCCGCTCAGCCCGGTCAGACCAGGAACGTTCGGCAGACCGGTGCGAAGACCAGCCGGCAAATCCTTCGGCAGGTTGGGCAGACCCTGTCCGCCGCCGCTCTGCATCTTTTCCTGCAGCGCCTTCATCTCTTCCGGCGAGGGCATCTTCATGCCGCCGCCAAAGCCCATCGCCTGCGCGATGCCGGCAAGCGGGCCGCGCTTGCCCGAGCCCATGGCCTTCATCACGTCGGCCATGTTCCGGTGCATCTTCAAGAGCTTGTTGACGTGCTCGACGCTCTGGCCGGAACCTGCGGCGATACGTTTCTTGCGGCTGGCCTTGAGCAGGTCGGGGTGCCGGCGCTCGTCGCGCGTCATGGAATCGATGATCGCGACCTGGCGCTTCAGGATCCTGTCGTCGATCCCTGCGGCCGCGATCTGGTTCTTCATCTTGGAGATGCCGGGCATCATGCCCATCAGGCCGCTGATGCCGCCCATATTGGACATCTGCAGAAGCTGCTCGCGCATGTCGTTGAGGTCGAACTGGCCCTTGCGCATGCGCTCGGCAGTGCGCGCGGCCTTCTCGGCGTCGATGTTGGCGGCAGCCCGTTCGACCAGCGACACCACGTCGCCCATGCCGAGGATACGGCCGGCGATACGGTCGGGATGGAAATCCTCCAGCGCGTCGGTCTTTTCACCGGTGCCGATCAGTTTGATCGGCTTGCCGGTGACGGCGCGCATCGACAGCGCGGCGCCGCCGCGGCCGTCGCCGTCGACGCGGGTCAGCACGATGCCGGTCAGTCCCACGCGCTGATCGAACGAGCGGGCGAGGTTGACGGCGTCCTGGCCGGTGAGGCTATCCGCGACCAGCAGCACTTCATGCGGATTGGCGGCGGCTTTGATTGCAGCGGCTTCCGCCATCATCTCTTCGTCGAGCGTGGTGCGGCCGGCGGTGTCGAGCAGCACGATGTCGTAGCCGCCGAGCTTGCCGGCCTCCAGCGCGCGCTTCGCAATCTGCGGCGGCTGCTGGCCGGCAACGATCGGCAGGGTCGGAATGTCGAGATCGCGGCCGAGCACGGCAAGCTGCTCCATCGCCGCCGGGCGATAGACGTCGAGCGAGGCCATCAGCACCTTGCGCTTGTCACGCTGGACGAGGCGGCGGGCGAGCTTTGCGGTGGTGGTGGTTTTGCCGGAGCCTTGCAGGCCGACCATCATGATCGGCACCGGCGGCACCGAATTCACGTCGATGGTCTGCCCTTCTGCGCCGAGCGTGTTGATGAGCTCGTCATGGACGATCTTGACCACCATCTGGCCGGGCGTCACCGACTTCACGACGGTGGCGCCGATCGCCTGCTCGCGCACGCGTTCGGTGAAGCTGCGCACCACTTCGAGCGCAACGTCGGCTTCGAGCAGCGCGCGGCGCACCTCGCGCATCGCGGCGTCGACGTCCTTTTCGGTCAGCGCACCGCGCCCCGTCAGACGATCAAGGATGCCGCCAAGCCTTTCCGACAGATTGTCGAACAATGCCGTTGTCCTGTTCTTGCCCTCACCCTGAGGAGCAGGCAAAGCCTGCGTCTCGAAGGGTGCCGTCGTGGCCCCATCCTTCGAGGCGCCGCTTCGCGGCTCCTCAGGATGAGGGTCGTCCAAACACCTTTACGCCCGAGGGCGCACAGCGCTGTCGGGCGTTGACCTCTGGCCTCCAGGACCAGTCGGCGGGTCGAAAAGAAAGCCTTTCCGAGAAAGTGGCGGGGTTAAACGCCGCTCACGCCCAAAAGTCAAGGAAAGTTAGGCTGCCGGTGCGCATTTTGTAGGGCAAGCCATTGAAAATATAAGACTTCCGGCGATGGGTTCCTTTTTCTGCGGGCCCGCCCATATAGCCGGTGATGAACTCCCTCCGCTATCATCCCTGAAGCCGCCGTGTCGATCACCCGTCGCCGCCTGTTTGGACTGCTGGCCGGGGCGGGCGCGCTGGTCGGTGTCCCCCTTTGGATGTCCCGCATGAAAACCTACGACGGACCCGTCTCGGACCATTTCGACGGCCTGCACTTCTTTGATCCCGACGGTGTACCGCCGAAATCGCTGGGTGAAGTGTTCCGCTGGCAGTTCGGCGGCGGGCGGAAGCGCGAGACCTGGCCGGACTGGGTGCCGAGCCCTCACGCCGATACCCCGCCCGCGCGCGTCGACGGCGACAAGGTGCGGCTCTCCTTCGTTGGCCATGCAAGCTGGCTGATCCAGACCGCCGGCCTCAACATTCTCGTGGACCCCGTCTGGTCGATGCGGGTCTCGCCTGTCGGCTTTGCCGGACCGAAGCGGCATAACGATCCCGGCATCGCCTTCGACAAGCTGCCGAAGATCGACGTCGTGCTGGTCTCGCACGGCCACTACGATCATCTGGACATCGCGACGCTGTCGCGGCTCGCCAAGAATTTCGCCCCGCGCGTGGTCACGCCGTTCGGCAATGACCTGACGATGCGCGGTGCCGATTCCACGATCAAGGTGGAGGCCTTCGACTGGCATGACTGCGTCGAGCTCGGCGGCGGCCTCGCCGTGACGCTGGTGCCGACCCGGCACTGGTCGGCGCGCGGCATGTTCGACCGCAACAAGGCGCTGTGGGCGAGTTTTGTGCTGGAGACGCCGGCGGGGAAGATCTACGTCGTCTGCGATTCCGGCTATGGCGAGGGCAAACACTTTCGCCGCGTCGCCCAAGCGCACGGGCCGCTACGTCTGGCGATCCTCCCCATCGGCGCCTACGAGCCGCGTTGGTTCATGCGCGACCAGCACATGAACCCGGAGGACGCGGTGAAGGCATTGCTCGATTGCGGCGCGCAGGCCGCGCTCGGGCATCATCATGGGACGTTCCAGCTCACCGATGAAGCGATCGACGCGCCCGCGAAGGCGCTGGTCGAGGCGCTCGATGCGGCAAAGATTCCGCAGGAGCGGTTCGTGGCGATGCAGCCGGGGCAGGTGGTGGAGATTTAGGTCGATCCACGCAAAGACTCGTCGTCCCGGCCTTCGCCGGTTACTGTGCCGGCCTGATCGACCAGCTCACATTCACCGTCACCGACAGTGTTTCCTCGCCGGGCGCAACGGCGGCTGACGCTGCGGCCATCGGTGCTGTCGCCATCCGGCCCTTGAACAGCGGCACCGGGCCGCCGCCTTCGGAGACGCTGAGCGGCGCACCCAAGGCGACGCCGGCGGCCTTGGCGTAGATCTCGGCCTTGCGGCGGGCATCGGCCACGGCCTGCTCGCGGGCGCCGTCGAGCAGCTTCGAGGCCTGCGTCACCTCGAAGGAGATGTTGCCGATGTCATTGGCGCCGGCGCTGACCAGCGTGTCGATGATGCCTGCGGCCTTGGTCACGTCGCGAATCTTCACCGTGACGCGGTTGCTGGCGCGGAAGCTGACTACGGGCGAGGCGCCGCTGGAGCGGTTCGGCGCATATTGCGGCTGCAGCGACAGCCGCGAGGTCTGATAGTCCTTCTCGTCGATGCCGGCGCCCTTCAGCGCCAGCAGCACCTTGCCCATCGCGGCGTTGTTGGCGTCGGAAGCCTCCTTCGCCGTCTTGGCGTCGTTGGCGACGCCGGCGTCGAGCTGCGCGAGGTCAGGGGCCGCAGACACCGTGGCTTCGCCGCTGACCGAGATCGCGGCTGGAAAATCGTCGGCGCGCGCCGGCGCGGCGAGCAGCATGGTGGCAAGGGCGGCGGCAAGGACGGAGGTCAGCGCGGCGGGCTTTTTCATTGGTCTCACTTCAAGGGTACGTAGACATTGATCACGAGCTTGTCCTCGGCCGTCTTCAGGGGATCGGTGAGGTACTCCTCGATGAAGGTGTCCTTGGCTTCCAGCTTCTTGTCGTCGAGGTGATTGGTGATCGCCTCATAGGTGTTGTCCATGTTGTCGTAGGAACCGCGATGGACAAACTTGAGCGCCTTGCCCTCCGGCGATTTGCCCATGCTCATGTCCTTGGGCAGGTTCTTGAGATCCTGATCGACCGGGATCTCGGCGAGGAAGGTGAAGCCGGTATCATCCGTCGAGGTGTAGACGATCATCGGATTGCCCGCGGGCTTGATGCCCTGCTTGTCAAGCAGCGCGGTCACCGCCTTGAAGGCATCGATCAGGGTGTCGAAGGCCGAATCCCAATTGGCAGTACCCTTGACCATCACGACCTTCTTCGCCTCGAGCGTGGTCTCCTGGCCGAAAGGATCGGCGGTCTGCACCGGGGCCGGGGAGGCGGACGCGGCCGGCGGCGCTGCCGTCGGACTGGGCGAGGGTGAGGCGCTGGCCGCCGGGGCCGGCGAAGGCGTTGCCGCAGGGGCGGGCGAGGCGCTTGCAGCCGGGGTGGGCGAAGCCGATGGCGCCGGGGAAGGACTGGCCGATGCGGCCGGTGCCGGGCTTGGGGTTTGTGCCGAGGCGGCAGACAGGCCAAACGACATGGCGGCTGCCGGGATCAGCGCGACCAGAGCGAGACGACAAAAACGATTCATTACCATTCTCCCCAAGAGCTTATCCGCCAAGGTCTTGACCTGCCAAGGCCTTGCGCCCTCAAGGCCTCAAACTTGGCTTTGCGCCATGCCGCGCGTCCCGGTTTGCGCGAATGCCGCCGTTCTAACACGCGAGCGCCGAATTCGTCCCATGACAGATGCGTCATGGCAGATACGTCTTGGCCCTCCGCAGCAAATCACTGGTCAAGCCGCCAAGGATCGCCATATAAGGCGGGCGAAAATCGGGAATTTTCATGAGCGCGCTGGCCAACCACGCATTTGCCAAGATGAATGGCATCGGCAACGAGATCGTCGTTGTCGACATGCGCGATGCCGCGTCCCCGGTCACGCCGGACGATGCCCGCGCGGTGGCATCGGCGCAGGGCGGCGTGCCCTACGACCAGCTCATGGTGCTGCAGAAGCCGCGCCTGGACGGCACCGAAGCCTTCATCAGCATCTACAACAATGACGGCTCGGAAGCCGGCGCCTGCGGCAACGGCATGCGCTGCGTGGTGCGCCGGATCTTCGAGAAGACCGGGCAGACCGCGGCGACGTTCGAGACCCGCGCAGGCCTGCTCAATTGCTGGCAGGGCCCGGCGCCCGATCTCTATACCGTCGACATGGGCGCGCCCAAGTTCGGCTGGCAGGACATTCCGCTCGCGGAAGAGTTTCGCGACACCCGCTACATCGAATTGCAGATCGGGCCGATCGACAATCCGATCCTGCATTCGCCGTCAGTGGTGAGCATGGGCAATCCGCACGCGATCTTCTGGGTCGACGACGTCAACGCCTATGATCTCGAGCGCTTTGGTCCGCTGCTGGAGAATCATCCGATTTTCCCCGAGCGCGCCAACATCACGCTCGCCCATATCGTCGATCGCGATCACATCACGATCCGCACCTGGGAACGCGGCGCCGGCCTCACCAAGGCCTGCGGTTCGGCGGCCTGCGCGACCGCGGTCGCGGCGGCGCGCCTGAAGCGCGCCAACCGCATTGTCGAGATCACGCTGCCCGGCGGCAAGCTCGGCATCGAATGGCGCGAGCGCGACGACCACGTGCTGATGACGGGCACGGCGACCTTCGAATATGACGGCACCTTCGATCCGGCGCTGTTCGCGCCGGTCGGGTAATGGCTGTCGACGTCGTCACCTTCGGCTGCCGCCTCAATGCGTTCGAGGCCGAGGTGATCCGCCGCGAGGCCGAAGGCGCGGGCCTTTTCGATACCATCGTCATCAACAGCTGCGCGGTCACCAACGAGGCCGTGGCGCAGGCGAGGCAGTCGATCCGCAGATTGAAGCGCGAGCGGCCCGAGGCGCGCATCGTCGTCACCGGCTGCGCGGCGCAGACGCAAAGCGATATGTTTGCCGGTATGGCGGAGGTCGATCGCGTCGTCGGCAATGACGACAAGATGCGCGCGTCCGCCTGGCGCGAGGCGCGCGACGCGTTCGACATCGGCGCGAGTGAGAAGATCGCCGTCAGCGACATCATGGCGGTCAAGGAGATGGCGCCGCATCTGATCGACGGCTTTGCCGCCGGCCTGCCGCGCGTGTTCGTGCAGGTGCAGAACGGCTGCGACCATCGCTGCACCTTCTGCATCATTCCCTATGGTCGCGGCAATTCACGCTCGGTGCCGATGGGCGCCGTGGTCGACCAGGTGCGGGCGCTTGCTCAGCGTGGTCATGCCGAGATCGTGCTCACCGGCGTCGATCTCACGAGCTATGGCGCCGATCTGCCGGGTGCGCCGAAGCTCGGGATGCTGACGAAGCAGATTTTACGGCACGTGCCGGAGCTGAAGCGGCTGCGGATCTCCTCGATCGATTCGATCGAGGCGGATAGCGATCTGCTCGACGCCATCGCCGGCGACGCACGGCTGATGCCGCATCTGCATCTGTCGCTGCAGTCCGGCGACGACATGATTTTGAAGCGCATGAAGCGGCGTCATTCGCGCGAACATGCGATCGCGTTCTGCGAGCACGTGCGCCGCCTGCGGCCGGACATCGCGTTCGGCGCCGACATCATCGCGGGCTTCCCGACCGAGACGGAGGAGATGTTCTCGCGCTCGCTCGATCTCGTCGACGAATGTGGCCTCACCTTCCTGCACGTCTTCCCCTATTCCCCGCGCCCCGGCACGCCTGCCGCGCGCATGCCGCAGGTTACGGGTGCCGTGATCAAGGAGCGTGCGAAGCGGCTCCGTGCGGCTGGCGAGGAGGCGTTGCGACGGCGGCTCCAGACCGAGATCGGCGCGACGCGCGAGGTGCTGGTCGAGAGCGAGGGCCAGGGCCGCACGGAGCATTATCTGCCGGTGGCGATTGCGGGCGGGCGCGTGGGGAGTGTGGTGCCGCTAAGGATTCGCGGCAGTGATGGCGAGCGGCTCACGGTCTAGCTGCCGAAGCGCTGGCTCTACCCCAAGGTTGTCCTGGCGAAAGCCAGGACGACATCGAAGATGTGGGCGCAGCCTGCCTAAATGCGCGCCCTACAACGCCCTTACCTGCCAGAACCGCAGCGTCCGGAGTGCATTCTCCGGTGTCATGCGGGCGTAGTGGCCCCTTGCTTTGGCGAGATCCGCTGGCTTCATCGCGCCGGTGGCGTAACGGCTCCCCAGCACGGCGGCGGTCGTTTCCCAACTGAGCTGCGCCGCGCGGCACGGCACCAGCAGGCCGTCATCGCGCAGGCTCTGCATCAGCGGGCGGATGACCTCGATAGTGGAGCCGGCCAGCACCGCCAGGGCCGCCACGGTCTCCTCATACCGTCGCTGCGTGGCGAAGCCGAGCAGCGTCGCTTCGCTGAGTTGGCCGGTCGCCTTGAGACCCGCGATGGCGCGTTTGGCGCCTTCGAAGTCGCGAATGCTCGACATCTCGCGCTCGACGCCGACACTGACGGCTGCAATCGCGCTCTGGATCTCCTCGAACAGATGCGGCGGCGCGCGCGACAATAATCGTGTGCGAACGGTATCCGTCGCCGAGCGCAGCAATTGCCGGCGCAGCTCCGACGGCAAATCGACCCGCACGCCGACGCTCACGGCCAGGTCCGGATCGGACTCGGCCTGTCCGACGATGACGGCAAATCCGCCTCCCGAGACGCGTGCACCGGGATTGGCGGCGAGCTTGCGGCTGACGCTCGGATAGCGGCGCGCCAGCAGCGCGTCGGTGACGATCTCCTTCAGCCACCAGCGGCCGGCGACCGCGAGCAGATGCGGCTCGCCCTTGGTCGCGGCGATCTTCACCAGCTCGCCATCGTCGAGGCGCGCCGATTCCTGCAGCACGGGGCCTGCGATGCGGATCTCGTCATTGTTGGCGAGGCGGCGGATGACGGAGGGCGGCGCCTGCGCGATCGGCGCGAGCTGCGCGCTGATCTCGGCGAGCGCGACGCGCGCGCCCATGTCGGCGATCGCGCGCAGCTCGATGGTGCCGATCAGGCGTTCGAGCACGTCGTCGAACAGCGCGATCTGTTCGTCGTTGAAGCTGCCGGCGGAGGACAGGAACAGGTCGGTGACGCGCCGGGCGGTTTCCAGCCCCTTTTCCGCCGAGCCGAAGCGAATCGCGGATTCGACCTCGTTGATGATCGATAGCTGGGCCTTGGGCATCACGCGCTGCTCGTCCTGAGCGGGATTACGGAAGCTTGTTCTAAGCAACCGCTAGCATTAGCAGCGAGCGCTGAACGTTTCGTAAACCATGCGCGGTACTGTCGTGACATCACACCACGAAGGAGGTGGGCTCCCTCTCCCGCTTGCGGGAGAGGGCTGGGGAGAGGGTGTCTTCGCAATCGAGAGCCCCCAAGAGGAGAAGGCCCTCACCCGCGCCTTTGGCGCGACCTCTCCCGCTTGCGGGAGAGGTGAACGACAGCGGCACCTACTCCCCGTTCCACCCGCAGGCGCTGAGCCGCTCGTGCATATGGGCCGGCGCCGGGGCCACCACGCGGACCGGCTCCTTGTTCCGGGAGATCGGCACGACGATCTCGCGGGAATGCAGATGCAGGCGCGGCTCGCCGAAACGCGGGCCGTTGCCGTAAATGTTATCACCGACGATCGGCCAGCCAGTCGCCGCCGAATGCACGCGCAATTGATGGGTGCGCCCGGTGACGGGTTCCATGGCGAGCCAGGTAAGACCCGCGCCCCGGCCCATCACCTTCCAATTGGTCACCGCCTTTTGCCCGTCCGGGTCCGGCTTCTGCCACCAGCCGCGCTCGGCATTGAGCCGGCCGAGCGGCATGTCGATCGTGCCTTCGTCCTCGGCAGGACCGCCCTCGACCACTGTCCAGTAGGTCTTGCCGATCTTGCCATGCTTGAACAGCAGGCCTAGCGAGGCGGTCGCCTTGCGATGGCGGCCGAGCACAAGACAACCGGAGGTGTCCTTGTCGAGCCGGTGGGCGAGCACCGGCGGCCGCGGCAGGCCGAACCGAAGCGCATCGAATGAGGCTTCCAGGTTCGCCCCGCCCTTGGGGCCGCGATGCACCGGCAGGCCCGCCGGCTTGTCGATGACCAGCATCAGCCCGTCGCGATGGAGCACGCGCGCCAGGATTTCGTCGGCGGTCAATTCGGGAACATCGAGCAAGGACAAGGACTTTCGGTCAAGACTTTCGTTTACGGGCCGGAACGGCTAACACGCCACCATGAACGATACCACCGATACCCCTAAGCTGAGCTGGTGGCGCCGCCTGTCCAATGGGCTCAAGCGCACGTCGTCCTCGCTCGGGACCGCGGTCGCCGATCTCGTCACCAAGCGCAAGCTCGACCGCGCCATGCTCGACGACATCGAGGACGTGCTGTTGCGCGCCGACCTCGGCACCGAGGTCGCGGTCAGGATCGCCGATGCCGTCGGCACCGGGCGCTATGACAAGGCGATCTCGGCGGACGAGGTGAAGGACGTCGTCGCGACCGAGGTCGAGAAGGTGTTGTCGCCGGTCGCGAAGGCGCTCGAGATCGATGCGGGCAAGAAGCCGTTCGTCATCCTCGTGGTCGGCGTCAACGGCTCCGGCAAGACCACGACCATCGGCAAGCTCTCGGCAAAGTTCGCATCCGAAGGCCGCAAGGTGATGCTGGCCGCTGGCGACACGTTTCGCGCAGCCGCGATCGAGCAGCTCAAGGTCTGGGGCGAGCGCACCAGGACGCCCGTCATCGCGGGCGCGCAAGGCTCGGATTCGGCAAGCCTCGCCTTCAACGCGCTCACCGCGGCGAAGGAGCAGAACATCGACGTGCTCCTGATCGACACCGCAGGGCGCCTGCAGAACAAGGCCGAGCTGATGAACGAGCTCGAAAAGGTCGTGCGCGTGATCCGCAAGGTCGATGCGACGGCGCCGCATGCGGTGCTGCTGGTGCTGGATGCGACCGTCGGCCAGAACGCGCTGTCGCAGGTCGAGGCGTTCCATCGCACCGCAGGGGTCACCGGCCTCGTGATGACGAAGCTCGACGGCACGGCGCGCGGCGGCATCCTGGTCGCGCTCGCCGAGAAGTTCAAACTGCCGGTGCATTTCATCGGCGTCGGCGAAGGCGTCGACGATCTCGCGCCGTTCACCGCGCGCGATTTCGCCCGCGCGATCGCCGGAATCGAATAGCATCGTCCTTCGAGACGCGCGCCGCTGGCGCGCTCCTCAGGACGAGGTCGTGCCACAGGTGAGGTCCTCATCCTGAGGAGATCGCGAAGCGGTCGTCTCGAAGGACGAGAGAGATGGAAGAGAGTATGGACAAGACCCAGCCGCATCCGCTGTTCAAGCTTGCGACCGAGCTCGGTCCGCTGCTCGTCTTCTTCTTCGTGAACGCGAAGTTCAACCTCTTCGCGGCGACCGGTGCCTTCATGGTCTCGATCGTGGCGGCGATGATCGCGTCCTATGTAGTGACACGCCATATACCGATCATGGCCATCGTGACCGGCGTCATCGTGCTGGTGTTCGGCACGCTGACCTTGGTGCTGCACGACGAGACCTTCATCAAGGTCAAGCCGACCATCATCTACGGCCTGTTCGCCGCGATCCTCGGCGGCGGCCTTCTGTTCGGCCGTTCCTTCATCGCCATCATGTTCGACCAGATGTTCAACCTGACGCCGCAGGGCTGGCGCATCCTCACTTTGCGCTGGGCGCTGTTTTTTGCCGGCATGGCGGTCTTGAACGAGATCGTCTGGCGCACGCAGAGCACGGATTTCTGGGTGAACTTCAAGGTGTTCGGCGTCACGCCGCTGACCATGATCTTCGCCATCGCGCAGATGCCGCTGACCAAGCGCTATCACCTCGACCCGGTGTCGCTGGAGGCGAGCGAGGCCGAGGCGGGGGACGTCAGGAAGGGCTGAGGACTCTTTCAGCTCGTCATTGCGAGCGAAGCGAAGCAATCCAGACTGCCGCCGCGGTGACAGTCTGGATTGCTTCGTCGCTTCGCTCCTCGCAATGACGACCGCGACTACTTCAGCGCCCTCTCCAGCTGCGGCAGCAGCACCGTCCGGAAATTCTCCGGCGTGATCGGGCCGACCAGCTTGTAGACGATGGTGCCTTCGCGCCCGACGACGAACGTCTCCGGCACGCCATAGACGCCCCACTCGATCGAGGCGCGGCCGTTGGCATCCAGGCCGACGCGACCGAAGGGATTGCCGTAACGGCCGAGGAAGCGCCGCGCATTGTCGGGTGCGTCCTTGTAGTTGATGCCGACGATCTGGAAGCGCTTGTCCTTGGCAAGCTCGGTCAAGAGCGGCGCCTCGTCGTGGCACGGGACGCACCAGGAGGCCCAGACGTTGACGAGACTGACCTTGCCCTTGAATGCGGCCGGGTCGAGTCCCGGCACCTGCACGCCGCCCTCCTGCAGTCCGTCGAGCGGCGGCAGCGTGGTTTGCGGGGCCGGATGCCCGATCAGCGCGGACGGAATCCGCGACGGATCGCCACTGCCGAGCCGGAACCAGAACAGCAGCGCCAGTGCGAGGAAGACGAGCAGCGGCAGCACCATCAGGAAGGTGCGGCGTTGCCTTGCGGCGGAGGTCGATGAATCGCTCATGGCCTGTCCGTGGCGCTGCGCCCCGAGCGGCGGGTGATGCCGCTGCGATCAAGCTCGCGCAGGCGCTGGGTCTGGTTGCGATAGTCGATCATGACCCAGCCGATCAGGATCACGACCACGATGGCTGCGGCGGCATAGGACGTCACGATGAAGGACGCGTAGGGGCCGAGCGACATCGTCATGCAGCCTTCTGGCTCGCCTGCATCATCTGCAGGGAGCGGACGCGGCGGCGCAGGATCTCGTTGCGCATCGCGGCCAAGTGCAATGTGACGAACAGCAGCGTGAACGCGATTGCCATCACCAGCAGCGGGATCAGGAACGACTTGTCGAGCGTCGAGCCGCCCATGCGCATCACCGAGGCCGGCTGATGCAGCGTGTTCCACCAGTCGACCGAGAACTTGATGATCGGAAGATTGATCGCGCCGACCAGCGTCAGCACGGCGGCGGCGCGCGCCGCACGCGAGGGGTCCTCGACGGCGCGCCACAGCGCCATCAGGCCGAGATACATCAGGAACAGGATCAGCACCGAGGTCAGCCGCGCGTCCCACTCCCAATAGGTGCCCCACATCGGCCGGCCCCACAGCGATCCCGTGACCAGCGCGAGGAAGGTGAAGGCGGCGCCGATCGGCGCGGCCGATTTCGCGGCGACGTCGGCGAGCGGATGCCGCCACACCAGCGTGCCGAGCGAAGCCACGCTCATCACGCCCCACACGAACATCGAGAGCCAGGCATTGGGCACATGGATGAACATGATCTTCACGGTCGCGCCCTGCTGATAGTCGTCGGGCGCAAAAGCGGATTGATAGAGGCCGATCGTGAGCAGGATGATGGTTGCGGCCGCAAGCCACGGCAGCACGCGCGCTGTCAGCGCGAGGAACCGCGTCGGGTTGGCGAGGTCGATCAGCGTCATGGTGTCCTGATAATCACCGGGGACCGCTCAGGCAATGAGCACGAAAGGGCGCAGCGAAAGTTGATCGGGGTCAAGATCAGTCGAGCCCATGTCTGAGGCTCATGGCCGCCGCGAAAGGGCCGACCACGAGGCTGACCAGCGACAGAGCGCAGAGGATCGAGAACGGCGCGCCGAACGACAATGGCCCGGTGATCGCCGCCTGCGAGGCCGCGACGCCGAAGATCAGCACCGGAATCGACAGCGGCAGCACCAGAACCGCCATCAGGAGGCCGCCCCGATGCAGGGTCACCGCCAGCGCGGCGCCGATCATGCCGGTGAAGGTCAGCGCCGGCGTGCCGGCCAGCAGCGTCAGCGCCACGGCGCCGGTTGCGACCATGTCGAGGTTGAGCAGCAGCCCGAGCACGGGGGTTGCGACAATCAGCGGCAGGCCCGCCGCCAGCCAATGCGCCAGCGCTTTGGCGGCGCAGGCGAGTTCCAGCGGCGTCCGGCTCATCGTGATCAGGTCGAGCGAGCCGTCCTCATGGTCGGCCATGAACAGCCGGTCCAGCGTGAGCAGGCTCGCCAGCAGCGCGCCCAGCCACAGGATGGCCGGCCCGAGCCGCGACAGGAGCGCCAGATCCGGCCCCACCGCGAACGGCATCAGCACCACCACGGTCAGGAAGAACAGCACCCCAATCAGCGCCCCGCCGCCAACGCGGAGCGCGATCCGGATGTCCCGTCGAATGAGAGCAGCAAGGGCCGTCATGGGATGCCTCCGATCGAGGAGGAGCAATGCATGACCACCTCGCGCCCCAGGCACACTGCGCTCCCTCCCTCCCGGCGGGGGAGGGTGGGGCAGGGGGGTAGCCCCGGGGAGGATGCTTGTGGGGGGCGGACCGCCAGCAGGGGAGTCCCCGCGTCCCGAGTGCTTGAACCGAGAGAGCTTACCGTGTGGCACCCCCCTCCCTGACCCGCCCCCGCCTTCGCTAAAGCTTCGGCGGACAAGGGGGCGAGAACGAAGAGGGCGGAGCCCTGCCGCTCAGAAAGCTGAGGGTCCGTGAATCTCACGCCGCACCCCCGATCCGAAGCTCCCGCGCATCGATGCCGAGCGGGGCGTGGGTGGCGGCGATGATCAGGCCGCCGTGGGTGAGATGATCGCGCATCAGGCCGGCGAACATGTCCTGGCCGGCCGCATCGAGCGCCGCAGTCGGCTCGTCCAGCAGCCAGACAGGGCGGCGGACGGTCAGCAGCCGGGCCAACGAGAGCCGGCGGCGCTGGCCGGCCGACAGGAACGCCGCAGGCAGATCGGTGGCGTGGTCGAGCCCGACGGTCGTGAGGCTGCCCTCCGCGTCAAAACGCTCCCCGCCGAGAAAATCGGCCCAGAATGCCAGGTTTTCCGCCACGCTCAGCGCCGGCTTCAGAGCGTCGCGATGGCCGAGATAGTGGCATTGCTCGGGGAGCGTGAGCTCGGAATCCCCTCCTGCCAGCGCAATCGTGCCGCCAGCTGGAACGAGCAGGCCGGCGATCAGCCGCAGCAGCGATGTCTTGCCCGACCCGTTGCGGCCGACCACCGCCACGGCCTCGCCGGACCTCGCCTCGAAATCGAGCCCGGCGAACACCTCGCGGCCACCCCGCACGCAGACGAGCCCGCGTCCGGAGAGCTGCATCTCGCCGCTTGTCGAAGCTCTCAACGGAGCCCCCAGAAGGGCCCGAGAGAAAACCCTAAGAAAATCTTGGGGTAGCGCATCAGAATTTTTGGCTCGCGAATTGCTGCGGTACGATTGTGGCTGTGGCGGCGCGGTTAGAAAGCTTCTATAAGCCCGGAACTACTTGATGCAGCAACTCAACCTGCCCCTGCAAGCGACCCAGCCGGATTCGCTGACGGTGTTAAAGTACCCTCGCCGGGTATAACTAACAATTGGGATTTCCTACATGACCTCGCTCGACAGCTTCAAATGCAAAAAGACCCTCAAGGTCGGCGCCAAGACCTATGTCTATTACAGCCTGCCCACGGCCGAGAAGAATGGTCTGAAGGGAATTTCCAAACTTCCCTATTCGATGAAGGTCCTGCTCGAGAACCTGCTGCGCAACGAGGACGGCCGCTCGGTCAAGAAGGAGGACATCGTCGCGGTGTCCAAGTGGCTGCGCAAGAAGTCGCTTGAGCATGAGATCGCGTTCCGCCCGGCCCGCGTATTGATGCAGGACTTCACCGGCGTGCCGGCGGTGGTCGACCTCGCCGCGATGCGCAACGCGATGCAGAAGCTCGGCGGCGATGCCGAGAAGATCAACCCGCTGGTGCCGGTCGATCTCGTCATCGACCACTCCGTGATCGTGAACTTCTTCGGCGACAACAAGGCCTTCGCCAAGAACGTCACCGAGGAATACAAGCAGAACCAGGAGCGCTACGAGTTCCTGAAGTGGGGCCAGAAGGCGTTCTCGAACTTCTCCGTCGTGCCGCCCGGCACCGGCATCTGCCACCAGGTCAATCTCGAATACCTCGCCCAGACCGTCTGGACCAAGAAGGAGAAGATGACGGTCGGCAAGAAGACCGGCACCTTCGAGGTCGCCTATCCCGACTCGCTGGTCGGCACCGATTCCCACACCACCATGGTCAACGGTCTTGCCGTGCTCGGCTGGGGCGTCGGCGGCATCGAGGCGGAAGCCTGCATGCTCGGCCAGCCGCTGTCGATGCTGCTGCCGAACGTGGTCGGCTTCAAGCTCAAGGGCTCGCTGAAGGAAGGCGTCACCGCGACCGATCTCGTGCTGACGGTCACGCAGATGCTGCGCAAGCTTGGCGTCGTCGGCAAGTTCGTCGAGTTCTTCGGCCCCGGCCTCGATAACCTCTCGGTCGCCGACAAGGCCACGATCGGCAACATGGCGCCCGAATACGGCGCGACCTGCGGCTTCTTCCCGGTCGACGCTGCCGCGATCGATTACCTCAAGACCTCCGGCCGCGCCCCGGCGCGCGTCGCGCTGGTGCAGGCCTATGCCAAGGCGCAGGGCCTGTTCCGCACCGCCAAGTCGCCGGACCCGGTGTTCACGGAGACCCTGACGCTCGACCTCGGCGATGTCGTGCCGTCGATGGCAGGTCCCAAGCGTCCCGAAGGCCGCGTCGCGCTGCCCTCCGTGTCGGAAGGCTTCTCGCTGGCGATGGCCAACGAGTACAAGAAGGGCGATGATGCCGAGAAGCGCTACGCAGTCGAGGGCAAGAACTTCGAGCTCGGCCATGGCGACGTCGTGATCGCGGCGATCACCTCCTGCACCAACACCTCCAACCCGAGCGTGCTGATCGGCGCCGGCCTGCTGGCGCGCAACGCGGCCAAGAAAGGCCTGAAGGCGAAGCCGTGGGTGAAGACCTCGCTCGCCCCGGGCAGCCAGGTCGTCGCCGAATATCTCGCCAATTCGGGTCTGCAGGCCGATCTCGACAAGGTCGGCTTCAACCTGGTCGGCTTCGGCTGCACCACCTGCATCGGCAATTCCGGCCCGCTGCCTGAAGAGATCTCGAAGTCGATCAACGACAACGGCATCGTTGCGGCCGCCGTGCTCTCCGGCAACCGCAACTTCGAAGGCCGCGTCTCGCCGGACGTGCAGGCGAACTATCTCGCCTCGCCGCCGCTCGTCGTCGCCCATGCGCTTGCGGGCAGCGTGACCAAGAACCTCGCCACCGAGCCGCTCGGCGAAGGCAAGGACGGCAAGCCGGTGTACCTGAAGGACATCTGGCCGACGGCGAAGGAGATCAACGCCTTCATGAAGAAGTTCGTGACCGCGTCGATCTTCAAGAAGAAGTATGCCGACGTGTTCAAGGGCGACACCAACTGGCGCAAGATCAAGACGGTCGAGAGCGAGACCTATCGCTGGAACATGAGCTCGACCTATGTGCAGAACCCGCCCTATTTCGAAGGCATGAAGAAGGAGCCGGAGCCGGTCACCGACATCGTCGAGGCGCGCATCCTCGCCATGTTCGGCGACAAGATCACCACCGACCACATCTCGCCGGCCGGCTCGATCAAGCTCACCTCGCCCGCGGGCAAGTATCTCAGCGAGCACCAGGTGCGTCCGGCCGATTTCAATCAGTACGGCACGCGCCGCGGCAACCATGAAGTGATGATGCGCGGCACCTTCGCCAACATCCGCATCAAGAACTTCATGCTCAAGGGTGCCGACGGCAACATTCCCGAAGGCGGTCTGACCAAGCACTGGCCCGACGGCGAGCAGATGTCGATCTACGACGCCGCGATGAAGTACCAGCAGGAGAACGTGCCGCTGGTCGTGTTCGCCGGCGCCGAATACGGCAACGGCTCCTCGCGCGACTGGGCTGCGAAGGGCACGCGCCTGCTCGGCGTCCGCGCCGTGGTCTGCCAGAGCTTCGAGCGCATCCACCGCTCCAACCTGGTCGGCATGGGCGTCCTGCCGCTCACCTTCGAGGAAGGCACCTCCTGGCAGTCGCTTGGCCTGAAGGGCGACGAGAAGGTCACGCTGCGCGGCCTCGTCGGCGACCTCAAGCCGCGTCAGAAGCTGACCGCGGAGATCGTTTCCGGCGACGGCTCGCTCCAGCGCGTCCAGCTGCTCTGCCGGATCGATACGCTGGACGAGCTCGACTACTACCGGAACGGCGGCATCCTGCACTACGTGCTGCGCAAGCTCGCGGCATAAGCGCGGATTTGTGAACGGTGGCTCACTGCGAAGTGAGTAGAAGCTTAAACGAAGGCGGCCTATCAAAAGGCCGCCTTCGCGCGTTTGCGGCACGCTTCAGATGGGCCCGCCCGGCGGAAAACTCCGCCTTGGTGGATCAATGTGCCGCGCCCCGTAAGATTACGGTGACCATCAAGCGATACGATTTTTCCCCCACGAGCTAGGATGTGCGACGTTCGACATGACTGGAATGATGGCTACTAATCAAATTTCACGCTGGTCTGGTGCATTCTGGTCGGGAGCACTCAGCGTCTGTGCCATCATCGCCATCATTCGTCCCGCCCACGCCGATCCCCGCGCCGTGGTCGAACTCTTCACCTCGCAGGGCTGCTCGTCCTGTCCGCCCGCCGACGCAATCATCGGCGAACTCTCCAAGGATCCCTCGATCATCGCGCTGAGCATGCCGATCGACTATTGGGATTATCTCGGCTGGAAGGACACGCTGGCGGATTCGCGCTTCTCCGCACGGCAGCGCGCTTATTCGCGCATGCGCGGCGACCGTGAGGTCTATACGCCGCAGGTCGTGGTCAACGGCTCGGCGCATGTCATCGGCAGCGATCTCGCCGGTATCGAAAGTGCGATCGGAAATACCACCAAGAATGAATCCGTCATGAGCGTGCCGGTAACGATGTCGCTGGCGGGCAAGCAGATCAACGTGTCGGTGGCGGCGAGCAAGGAGCCGGCGGTCTCGCACGGCGAGGTCTGGATCTGCTCGATCTCGAAGTCGGTGCCGATCGCGATCGGCCGCGGCGAGAATCGTGGGCAGCAGATTACCTACCACAACGTGGTCCGCAACGTGCTCAAGGTTGGCGACTGGAACGGCCGTCCGGAAAGCTGGACGGTGCCGATCGAGAACCTGACTCGCGACGGCGTCGACGGCGCGGTGGTCTACGTCCAGGACGGCAATCGCGAAAAGCCCGGTCCGATGCTGGGCGCGGCGTACACGTCGCTGCATTGAAGCGCGTAAATAGTTTCCGAAGATCTTCCCTTCGTCATTCCGGGGCGCGCCTCTTGGCGCGAGCCCGGAATCCATTTCTCATCTTGGAAAATTGGATCGATGGATTCCGGGCTCGCGCTTGGCGCGCCTCGGAATGACAGCGGGCACACATCCCGACCCGATACAAACAAAAAAGGACCAACTCGCGTTGGCCCTCCTTGTCGCGCGTACAGACCCGATCCTGACGACCCCGGGGGGCTGGGGGCTGAGGAATCCGGAACCGAAAGGACCGGGCCAACGCACATGAGTCTTTTCGCAATGCAGGGCGGCAGTCGCTAGGCGGAAAAGAGGCGAGACTATGATTCCTGCTAACGATCCCGTGACGGTTTGTCGCTGAGAAGTTCTACCATAGCGTGTGCCCTGATTCGCCCACGCTCTGGCGGGATTGGCCGGGAACCTCTTGCGGTAAGCAGCAGTTGGCGCAATCATGCAACTGTCATGATCCGCGGGTTCCCGCGACGGTTTCGCGGACGCGATCATGTTGTGCGACAGGAGGCGCCCATGAATCTGTCGGAGGATGCCGATCCGAGCGAGCAGCGCGCAGTGGCGCGTGTCGCCGCTGCGAATTCCCAAGGCAACCGGGTGACGTTCAACCGGCTGGAACTGCATCGCATCCTCAATCTCTACGGCCGCATGGTCGCCGACGGCGAATGGCGCGACTATGCCATCGACTTCCTCAAGGACCGGGCGGTGTTCTCGGTCTATCGCCGCGCCTCTGAAGTGCCGATCTATCGCATCGAGAAAGATCCGCGGCTGGCGCGCAAGCAGGGCATGTACAGTGTAATCTCGGCCACCGGCCTGATCCTGCGCCGCGGCCACGAGCTCGAGCGCGTGCTGCTGGTGATCGACCGCAAGCTGGCGGTCGTTTAGCTGCCGTAGGGTGGGCAAAGGCGCAACGCGCCGTGCCCTCCGCGACCGCTGCGGCAATCGTGGGCACGCTTCGCTTTGCCCACCCTACGAGGTCCTACTTGGTCGGTACCGTGCTGCCGCCCTCGCCGAGGTCGCGCTGCATCATCACGGTGTCCAGCCACCGGCCGAACTTCAGCCCGACATTGGGATGCGTGCCGATCATCCTGAAGCCGCCCCTGGTGTGGACCCCAATCGAGCCGGCGTTGGCGGAATCGCCGATCACGGCGATCATCTGGCGGAAGCCGCGCGCTTCGCATTCGGTGATCAGCCGCTCCAGCAGCAACAGGCCGATGCCGCGGCGGTGGAACGACGGATCGAGATAGATCGAGTTCTCGACCGTGAAGCGATAGGCCGGCCGCGGCCGGTAGGCGCCGGCATAGGCATAGCCGGCCACGCGTCCGTCGAGCATGGCGACGAAGTGGGGATAGCCCCCATCAATCAGCGCGCGATAGCGCCGCGTCATCTCGGCAAGGTCGGGCGGTTCCAGCTCGAACGTCGCCGTGCCCTCGCGGACGGCCTGCTGGTAGATGGCGGTGATGGCGGAAAGGTCGGCCTCAGTGGTGGGCCTGATCTCAGGTGCGGACATGAGGGTAGATTAAAGCGTTCCCGGAACCGCTGAAAGGGGCAATGCCGCGTTCACGTACTCCGTCATTGCGAGGAGCCCTTGCGACGAAGCAATCCAGAGCCCCTCCGCGGGCGCATTTCTGAATTGCTTCGCTGCGCTCGCAACGACGGTGTTTGGGGATGCAGTCAGCCCAAATAAAAACCCCGGCCTTTCGGCCGGGGTTCGTGTCGTTCGCTCGGGTCTACCGCTTAGTCGCGCTGGCCGAGCAGCTGCAGCAGCAGCGTGAACAGGTTGATGAAGTTCAGGTACAGCGACAGCGCACCGGTGATCGCCGCACGCTCTGCGATGTCACCGCCGGCCGACGCGTAGCCGTAGATGTAGTCGTTCTTCAGCCGCTGCGTATCCCAGGCGGTGAGGCCCGCGAACACAAGCACGCCGACCACCGACACGATGAACTGCAGCGCCGTGCTGGCCAGGAACAGGTTCACCAGGCTCGCGATGATGATGCCGATCAGGCCCATGAACAGGAACGAGCCCATCCCGGTCAGGTCACGACGCGTGGTGTAGCCGTAGAGGCTCAGCGCACCGAAGGTCGCCGCGGTGATGAAGAACACCCGCACGATCGAGGTGTGCGTGAACACCAGGAAGATCGAGGACAGCGAGATGCCCATCAGCGCCGAGAACACCCAGAACAGGATCTGGGCAGTCGAGGGGGCGAGGCGGTTGATGCCGGCCGAAATGACGAACACCATGGCGAGGGGCGCCAGCATGAACAGCCATTTCAGCGGGCTTACGAACATCGCGTAGCCGAACGGCGTCAGGAACAGCTTGCCGACGCGGACGGCTTCCGGCGTCGGAACGTCCGTCACGGCAGCCATGTAGACGCCGAGCGCGGCGAGGCCGGTGATGGCGAGGCCAATGCTCATGTAATTGTAGATGCGCAGCATGTAGGCGCGCAGACCGGCGTCGACCGCAGCGGCGTCAACACGCCCGGCGGCCCTGCCGAAAGGAGAAGCGTAGTTACGGTCTAGGTCCGACATGGTCGAATTCCCGTTGGTTGTCCGGTCCGGCACGAGGGTCTCCATGCCGCCGGTTCGTCAAATTCTATCTCGGATACCGCTGTCTGCCGACATTAAATTTGGCTAACAATCGGGGCTCCGAACCCATTGGATATGTGGGAAACTAACACATTCGCTGCAACCGTCCACGCGCGGCCGAATGTCGCCCTGGCCTCACAATCCTGACGAGCGGGCGTGGTTAATTGCAGGAATCGTGCGATTTGGATACCGCACGACCACCCGCTACATTTTGTCACAAATTCCGCAGCACCGTGGCGGGCTTCTTGTTCAACGCCAGCAGCGTGCCGGCGAGCCCCAGCCCGACCGTGACGACCAGCGCGGCCGCGACCACGCCGGCCGCGCTGCCGGCCTGCCAGACGAAGCTCAACGTCATCAGCCGCGTCACGATCATCCAGGCCGCGATGCTGCCGGCGAACACGCCGAACACCGCGGTGGCGAGCCCGATCAGGAGGTATTCCAGCGCATAGGCGCCGAGCAGCCGCAGCCGTGTCGCACCCAGTGTCTTCAGGATCACCGCATCGTAGACCCGGTGACGATGGCCGGCGGCGAGCGCGCCGCCCAGGACGAGGATCGCCGAGATCAGCGTCACGGCGCTGGCGCCGCGGATCGCCAGCGCGAGGTTGGTCACGACGGAACCGACCGTCTCCATCACCTCGCGCACGCGCACGCTCGTCACCATCGGATAGGCGTCCGCAACCTGCTTGATGATCTGGCCATCGCCTTTCGCATCGCCACCCGCTTCCGTCAGGGTCGCGATATGGGTGTGCGGCGCACCCTTGAAGGCGTTCGGCGAGAACACCAGGACGAAATTGATGCCGAGCCCCTGCCAGTCGATGGTGCGCAGATTGCCGATCCTGGCCGGGATGTCGCGGCCGAGCACGTTGACCACGACCTCATCGCCGATCTTCAAGGAGAGCCCGTCGGCGATCTTCTTCTCCATCGAGACCAGCGGCGGGCCGGAATAGTCGGCGCCCCACCACTCGCCCTCGACCACCTTGGAGCCCTTCGGCAGTTCCCCGGTATAGGTCAGGCCGCGGTCGCTTTGCAGCACCCATTCGGAATCGGTCGTGGGCTTGAGGTCCTCGGCGCGGACGCCGCGCGCCGCGACGATGCGCCCGCGCAGCATCGGCACGTCCTCGACCTTCGCGCCCGGTACAATCTGGTGGAGATAATCGTCGAACTGCGCGGCCTGCGTGCTCGGAATATCGATGAAGTAGAACGACGGCGCCCGGTCCGGCAGCGCGGCCAGGAACTGCCGGCGCAGATTGCCGTCGATCTGGGTGATGGTGACGAGCACGGCGAGGCCGAGCCCGAGCGACAGCACGACGGACGGCGTCAGTGCGCCCGGCCGGTGGATGTTGGCGATGGCAAGCCGCAGCATCGGTAGCCGCGTGCGCGGCAGCCGCCGCGCGATCGCCATCAGCAACGCGGCGATACCGCGCAGCAGCGCAAACACGACGACGGAGGAGAGCACGAACACCGCGGCGATGCGCTTGTCGAAGGACAGGCCGATCACGACCGCGACGAGCAGGGCGATCACCGCGCCCATGAAGGCGAGATAGCGCCAGCGCGGCCGGTGCCATTCGGCGCTGATGGTGTCGCGGAACAGCGCTGCGACCGGCACGTCATGCACGCGCCCGAGCGGCCACAGGCCGAAGGCGAGCGCGGTCAGCAGGCCGTAGACGAAGGACAGCGCCAGCTCGTCGGCGTGCACGGCCGGCACCACCGGCAGCGGCAGCAGTTTCCCGAACAGGCCGACGATGGCGAAAGGCATCGCGGCGCCCAGCGCCAGCCCGATCACCGAGCCGATCCCGGCAAGCAGGATCACCTGCGCGAGATAGATGCCGAACACGTCGCGGCCGGTGGCGCCGATGGCCTTGAAGGCCGCGATCACCTCGAGCTTGCGATCGATATGGCTCTTCACGGCATTGGCGACGCCGACGCCGCCGACCAGCAGCGCGGCAAGGCCGACCAGAGTGAGGAACTGCGTGAACCGGTTGATGTTGCGCTCGAGCTGCGGCGAGGCATTGGAGCGGCTGCGAATCTCCCAGCCGGCCTGCGGCGCGGCGTTGCGCGCGTCGTCGATGAAGGCCTCGGTGGCGCGATCGCTGTTGGCCGCGTCCGGCAGCTTCACCCGATAGACCCAGCGCACCAGGCTGCCGGGCTGGATCAGGCCGGTGGCGCGCAGGGCCGCCTCGCTGATCAGGAAGCGCGGGCCGAAGCCGATACCACCGGCAAGCTTGTCGGGCTCGGCCTCGACCGTGCTGCGGATCTGGAAGGTCGCCGCGCCAATGGTGACGCGGTCGCCGGTCTTGAGGGAGAGCCGCGCCAGCAGCGTCGGATCGGCGGCCGCGCCATACGCGCCGTCGCGCTCCGCAAGCAGATCGGACAGCGGCATCGGTGGCGCCAGCGTCAACTGGCCGAGCATGGGATAGGTGTCGTCGACCGCCTTCATCTCGACCAGTGCGAGCTTGCCCTCTGCCGAGCGCGCCATGCCGCGCAGCGTGGCCGCGACGGAGACGGTGCCGCGCGAGCGCAGGAACGCGACCTCCTCGGGTTTCGCCTCGCGCTGGAACAGCACGAAGGAGACGTCGCCGCCGAGCAGCGTGCGGCCCTCGCGCGCAAGACCGTCGCTGAGACTCGCCGAGACCGAGCCGACGCCGGCGATCGCCATCACGCCGAGCGCGATGCAGGCGATGAAGACGTAGAAGCCACGCAGGCCTCCGCGCAATTCGCGCAACGCGTAGCGCAGCGACAGCGCGGCACCATTGGGGGGCGCGAAACGTTCGGCTGCGGCGCTCATGCTGGCGAATGCTGCGTGTCGATGCGCCCGGAGCGCAGGCGGATCACGCGATCGCAGCGATGCGCGAGCGAGGAATCGTGCGTGACCAGCACCAGCGTCATGCCGCGCTCGGCATGCTTGGTGAAGAGCAGATCGACGATCTGCTTTCCGGTCGCCTCGTCGAGATTGCCGGTCGGCTCGTCGGCGACGAGGATCGCGGGATCGGGCGCCAGTGCGCGGGCGAGCGCGACACGCTGCTGCTCGCCGCCGGAGAGCTGCGACGGATAGTGATGCAGGCGGTCGCCGAGCCCGACTGACCGCAGCTCCTGCGCCGCGCGTGTCGCAGCGTCGGGATTACCCGCGAGTTCGAGCGGGACGGCAACGTTCTCCAGCGCCGTCATGGTCGGGATCAGATGAAAGGATTGGAAGACGATGCCGACCTCACGTCCGCGGAAGCGGGCGAGTGCATCCTCGTCGAGGGCATTGAAAGGCGTGCCGTTGACCACCACCTCTCCGCTATCAGGACGCTCCAACCCCGCCATGACCATCAGCAGCGTGGATTTGCCCGAGCCTGACGGGCCGATCAGGCCGATCGTCTCGCCCGAGGCGACGCGCAGGCTGATATCCTTGAGGATGTGAACGCGTGCCGCGCCCGTGCCCAATGAGAGATTGACGTTGGAGATGGCGATGGTGTCCGGCGCGGTGCCGGCGAGCGAAGAGGATTCGATGCGACTGTCCATGGTCCGGTCATATGGCAACTCCGCTCGCTCGGTCGAGAGGCGTTGCGGATTCTTCATGCACATAGCCGTGTTGATGGTCGCTTTGATGACGGTGGCAACCAGCGCCGCCGCGGACGCGGCCAAGCCGATCAGGCTCGTCGTCCTCGGCGATTCCTTGAGCGCCGGGCTCGGCCTGCCGGGCCAGGAGGCGTTCCCGGCAAGGCTCCAAAAAGCCTTGCAAGACAAAGGTGTAGGCGTCGACATGACGAATGCCGGGGTGTCCGGCGACACCTCCTCCGGGGGGCGTGACCGGCTCGACTGGTCGGTGCCAGAGGGAACCGAGGGCGTCATCATCGAGCTCGGCGCCAACGATGCGCTGCGCGGCATCGACCCTGACCTGACGCGGGCGGCGCTGAGCGACATCGTTGCGCGGCTGAAGGCGCGCAAGATCGCGGTGATGCTCTGCGGCATGCTGGCGCCGCCGAACTACGGCCCCGACTATGCCGCGCGCTTCAATTCGATTTATCCGGATCTGGCGAAGAAATTCGACGTGCCGCTCTATCCGTTCTTCCTCGAAGGCGTTGCGGCCGACGCCAAGCTCAACCAGGCCGACGGCATCCATCCGACCGCGGCCGGCGTCGACATCATCGTCAAGAATATGATGCCCACCGTGGAGGCATTCCTTGGCACGATAAGCGAGCAACGCCGTTGAAATGCAGGCAGCGCTAACCCTAATTCCCAGGGTTTTCCCGGGGTGGCACGCGTCGAGCTTCGCAGAGTCACACAACTGCGATAGGAATCAGGTTACCGGTGATTCGTCACCGGCTCTAATTCGGATATGGTCCTGCTCAGGGACTGTACCCAGCATCGGGAGATGAACGATGCCGCGTTTGTTCACGGGTCTGGAAATCCCGGCCGAGGTCGGCCACACGCTTTCCAATTTGCGGGGTGGCCTTCCTGGCGCCCGCTGGATCGATCCCGAAAATTATCACGTCACGTTGCGTTTCATCGGCGATATCGACGGCGCCTCCGCCAACGAGATCGCCTCGATGCTGTTTCGGGTCAACCGCAAACCGTTCGAGGTGAAGGTGCAGGGGCTGACGAGCTTCGGCGGCCGCAAGCCGCGCGCGGTCGTCGCCGCCATCGAGCCGAGCAGGCCGCTGATCGAGCTGCAGGCCGAGCTCGAGCGGATGATGCAGCGGATCGGTCTCGATCCCGAGGGCCGCAAATTCATTCCGCATGTCACGCTGGCGCGGCTGCACGACGCTTCGAGCCAGGACGTCGCCGACTATCTCTCGGTGCGCGGCTACTTCCCGAGCAAGATCTTCACCGCAGACCGCTTCGTGCTGTTCTCCTCGCGCGCTTCGACCGGCGGCGGCCCGTACGTGGTCGAGGATTCCTACGACCTTTGCGCGTGATCTCTTCCCTCTCCCCGCAAGGACGCGGAGAGGGAGAAAAAGCGCATACCTCTCGCACCAATTCTCGGCTTGCAATTTGCCGCCGTCTCTGGCGGTAAAGAGCCATGCTCTCCACTCCAAATTCATTGTTCCGCGCAGAATACCAGGCCGAGATCGCGTCCGGCGCGATCGAGCCGGATGCGGCGCAGGCCGAGGTTGCCGAGGCCTATGCGGCGCTGGACCAGCGGCTTGCGAACTACAAGCCTCAGCGCAAGCAGGGCCTGCTCGGCCGTCTGTTCAGAAACGGCGACAAGGACGAGGCGCCGCACGGCCTCTACGTCCATGGCGAGGTCGGCCGCGGCAAGACCATGCTGATGGACCTGTTCTTCCAGCACTCATCGGTCGAGCTCAAGCGGCGCGCGCATTTCCACGAGTTCATGGCAGACGTGCATGAGCGCATCTACGACTATCGCCAGAGTATTGCGCGCGGTGAGATCGCCGATGGCGACGTCATCGCGCTGACCGCGAATGCGATCTTCGAGGAGAGCTGGCTGCTCTGCTTCGACGAATTCCACGTCACCGACATCGCGGACGCGATGATCCTCGGCCGCCTGTTCGCAAAGCTGTTCGAGCTCGGCACGGTGGTAGTCGCGACCTCCAACGTCGCGCCCGACGATCTCTACAAGGGCGGCTTGAACCGCGCGCTGTTCCTGCCATTCATCGCGCAGATCACCGATCACATGGACGTGCTGCGGCTGGATGCACGCACCGACTTCAGGCTGGAAAAGCTCCAGGGCGTGCCGATGTGGCTGACGCCGGCGGATGGCGACGCGGACGCGGCGCTCAATCGCGCCTGGACCAAGATGACCGGCGGCGCCAAATGCAAATCGCGCGACATCTCGATCAAGGGCCGCATCCTGCACGTGCCGTGCTCGGCACACGGCGTGGCGCGGTTCTCGTTCGCCGATCTCTGCGAGAAGCCGCTCGGCGCGTCCGACTATCTTCGGCTCGCGCACGACTATCACACCATCCTGGTCGACCATATTCCAGTAATGGACTTCGCCCAGCGCAACGCCGCCAAGCGCTTCATCACGCTGATCGACACGCTCTACGACAATGCCGTGAAGCTGATGGCTTCGGCCGAAGCCAATCCGGTGTCGCTGTATCTGGCGAGCGAAGGCAACGAGGCCAACGAGTTCAAGCGGACCTCCTCGCGCCTGATCGAAATGAGCTCGGAATCCTATCTGGCGCTGCCTCACGGCCGCAAGGATTCCACCGCCAGCGGCTCCACCAAGGGGCTGGTGGAGACTTAAGTCCTATTTGCCAGCGCTGTCATTCCGGGGCGTCGCGACGGGACCGCGCAAAGCGCGGCCCGGGAGCGATGAGCCCGGAATCCATTCATCAGCGCGCTCTGTTGCCCGATGGATTCCGGGCTTTGCGCCGACGCGTGCCCCGGATGACGGGGCTGCGTGCCCCAGGCATCGGCAAGCCCGACAATTGAGCATCCGGCGACTTGAACGGGGGAGGCGAAAGGGATAACCACCCGTCTCAGTTTTCCCCTCCTCCTTCGGATGTCTAAAGGACAGGTTCACATGGCGCGCGACAAGATTGCTTTGATTGGCTCCGGCCAGATCGGCGGAACGTTGGCTCATCTCATCGGCCTGAAAGAGCTGGGCGACGTGGTGATGTTCGACATTGCCGAGGGCGTGCCGCAGGGCAAGGCGCTCGACATCGCGCAGTCCTCGCCGGTCGACGGCTTCGACGCGCACTACACCGGCGCCAACTCCTATGAGGCGCTCGACAACGCCAAGGTCTGCATCGTCACCGCCGGTGTGCCGCGCAAGCCCGGCATGAGCCGCGACGATCTCCTCTCCATCAACCTCAAGGTCATGGAGCAGGTCGGCGCCGGCATCAAGAAGTACGCTCCCGACGCCTTCGTCATCTGCATCACCAACCCGCTCGACGCGATGGTGTGGGCGTTGCAGAAGGCCTCGGGCCTGCCGCACAAGAAAGTCGTCGGCATGGCCGGCGTGCTGGATTCGGCGCGCTTCCGCTACTTCCTGGCCGATGAGTTCAACGTCTCGGTCGAGGACGTCACCGCCTTCGTGCTCGGCGGCCACGGCGACACCATGGTGCCGCTGGTGAAGTACTCCACCGTCGCCGGCATTCCGCTGCCCGACCTCGTCAAGATGGGCTGGACCTCGCAGACGCGCCTCGACGAGATCGTCGACCGCACCCGCAACGGCGGCGCCGAGATCGTCAACCTGCTCAAGACCGGCTCGGCCTTCTACGCTCCGGCCGCCTCGGCGATCGCGATGGCCGAGAGCTATCTGCGCGACAAGAAGCGCGTGCTGCCCTCCGCCGCCTACCTCAACGGCGAATACGGCGTGAAGGACATGTATGTCGGTGTGCCCGTCGTCATCGGCTCCAAGGGCGTCGAGCGGGTCGTCGAGATCGAGCTCGCCGGCAAAGACCGCGAGGCCTTCGACAAGTCGGTCGGCGCGGTGCAGGGTCTGGTCGATGCCTGCAAGAAGATCGCACCCGATCTTCTCGGCCGCTAAGGCAACAATCCCCGCCGAAGATCGAAAAACCGGTCTTCGGCGGTTTCATTTCCGGGGCCCGGCTGGGCGGGATCCGGGCAAGTCAGTGATTTCGCAGTCCAGAGATCTCGAACGTATTGAAGAATCCGGGTTGCAGTTCCTGTGGTATATGGTATGCCAGCCACAAGACTGAGGTGGGCCCATGGGGTCACCGCCCGCGGGTTCAGGGAGCGACGATATGAATATCCATGAGTACCAGGCCAAAGCGCTGCTGAACGAGTTCGGCGTGCCGATCTCCAAGGGCGTTCCTGTCCTGAAGGCCGCCGACGCCGAGGGCGCGGCCAAGGCCCTGCCGGGTCCGGTGTGGGTGGTGAAGAGCCAGATCCATGCCGGCGGCCGCGGCAAGGGCAAGTTCAAGGAAGCCTCAGCCGGCGACAAGGGCGGCGTCCGCATCGCCAAGTCGGCCGCCGAGGTTGCCGAGTACGCCAAGCAGATGCTGGGCGCCACGCTCGTGACCGTGCAGACCGGCCCTGCCGGCAAGCAGGTCAACCGCCTCTACATCGAGGATGGCTCCGACATCGACAAGGAATTCTACCTCTCGATCCTGGTCGACCGCGAGACCTCGCGCGTTTCGTTCGTGGTGTCGACCGAGGGCGGCGTCAACATCGAGGACGTCGCGCACAACACACCCGAGAAGATTGTCACCTTCTCGGTCGATCCGGCGACCGGCATCATGGGCCACCATGGCCGCACGGTTGCGAAAGCGCTGAACCTGTCCGGCGATCTCGCCAAGCAGGCCGAAAAGCTTACCGCGCAGCTCTACGCGGCCTTCGTCGCCAAGGACATGTCGATGCTGGAGATCAACCCGCTGGTCGTGACCAAGCAGGGCCAGCTCCGCGTGCTCGACGCCAAGGTGTCGTTCGACGACAACGCGCTGTTCCGTCATCCCGAGGTGCTCGCGCTGCGCGACGAGACCGAGGAGGATGCCAAGGAAATCGAGGCTTCCAAGTACGACCTCAACTACGTCGCGCTCGATGGCAACATCGGCTGCATGGTCAACGGCGCGGGTCTTGCCATGGCGACCATGGACATCATCAAGCTCTACGGCATGGCGCCGGCGAACTTCCTCGACGTCGGCGGCAGCGCCAGCGTTGAAAAGGTCGCGGCCGCCTTCAAGATCATCACCGCCGACCCGAACGTGAAGGGCATCCTCGTCAACATCTTCGGTGGTATCATGAAGTGCGACGTGATCGCCGAGGGCGTCACGGCTGCGGTGCGGCAGGTCGGTCTCACCGTGCCGCTGGTGGTTCGCCTCGAAGGCACCAACGTCGAGCTCGGCAAGAAGATCATCCGTGAATCCGGCCTGAACGTGGTGCCGGCCGACAATCTCGATGACGCCGCGCAGAAGATCGTGAAGGCCGTCAAGGGAGGCTAAGGCCATGACCCAAGACCATCTCGCCGCATCATCCCCGTTGCCGGAGCACGCGCGCCTTGCCGCGTTCGCCGGCGAATGGAATGGCGAGGAGATGGTCTTCCCGTCGCGCTGGACCGCCGGCGGGCCGGCGACCTCACGCACAGTGGCGCGCATGGATCTCAACGGCTTCTACCTGATCCAGGACAGCGTCCAGATGCGCGACGGCAAGCAGATCTTCGCCACCCACGGCATCTTCACCTACGATCGCGACGACCGGACCTACAAATTGTTCTGGTACGACTCGCTCGGCTACACGCCGCCCTCGCCCGCCTCCGGCGGGTGGGTCGGCAAGACCCTGACGCTGGTGCGTGGCTCGCTGCGCGGCAATGCGCGCCACGTCTACGAGATCATCGACGACAATTCCTACTCGTTGAAGATCCAGTTCTCGCCGGACGCGGAAGGTTGGGCCGACGTGCTCACCGGTGTCTATCGCCGCATCCACTGACCTCTCACTCTGTTAGTTTCGCGAAAGCAGACCTCATGTCCATCCTGATTGACAAGAACACCAAGGTCATCTGCCAGGGCTTCACCGGCAAGAACGGCACCTTCCACTCTGAAGCCGCGATGGCCTACGGCACCAAGATGGTCGGCGGCACTTCGCCGGGCAAAGGCGGCTCGACGCATCTGGGCCTGCCGGTGTTCGACACCGTGCGCGAGGCGCGCCAGAAGACCGGCGCGGATGCGTCCGTGATCTACGTGCCGCCGCCGGGCGCGGCGGATGCGATCTGCGAGGCCATCGACGCCGAGGTCCCGCTGATCGTCTGCATCACCGAGGGTATTCCGGTGATCGACATGGTCCGCGTGAAGCGCTCGCTGGCCGGCTCCAAGTCGCGCCTGATCGGACCGAACTGCCCGGGCGTCATGACCGCCGGCGAGTGCAAGATCGGCATCATGCCGGCCAACATCTTCAAGACCGGCAGCGTCGGCATCGTCTCCCGCTCCGGCACGCTGACTTATGAAGCCGTGTTCCAGACCTCCCAGGAAGGCCTCGGCCAGACCACCGCGGTCGGCATCGGCGGCGACCCGGTCAAGGGCACCGAGTTCATCGACGTGCTGGAGATGCTGCTCGCCGACCCCAAGACCGAATCGATCATCATGATCGGCGAGATCGGCGGTTCCGCCGAGGAGGACGCCGCTCAGTTCATCAAGGACGAGGCCAAGCGCGGCCGCAAGAAGCCGATGGTCGGCTTCATCGCCGGCGTGACCGCACCTCCCGGCCGCCGCATGGGCCATGCCGGTGCAATCATCTCCGGCGGCAAGGGCGACGCCAATTCCAAGACCGAAGCGATGAAATCGGCCGGAATCACCGTCTCTCCGTCGCCGGCCCGCCTCGGACATACGCTTGCCGAAAAATTGAAAGGCTAATTCAGTTCTTCGTGCTTTTCCGGGCGAAGTTTCGCAGCAAATAGGGTAAATGGTGCCTGTCGCGTCGAGCCTCTGCCGGGGAGCTCGACGCCAGCGCCGTTTGTTATGCGCGAACCGAAATCGCCAGGAACTCAAGTATGTCTCGCCAGGACGCGAACGCAGCCTTTGCCCTCTCTTCCTTTTTGCAGGGCACCAACGCCACCTACATCGACGAAATCTACGCCCGTTATGAGAAGGATCCGTCCTCGGTCGACGCCGAGTGGCAGGAGTTCTTCAAGAGCCTGAAGGACCAGCCCGACGACGTCCGCAGGAACGCCGAGGGTCCGTCCTGGGAGCGCGCCAACTGGCCGCTGACGCCGCAGGACGACCTGACCTCGGCGCTCGACGGCAACTGGGCGGAAGTCGAGAAGGCGATCGGCGGCAAGATTGCCGCCAAGGCTCAAGCCAAGGGCGCCGACCTCACCTCCGCCGACGTGCTTCAGGCGACGCGCGACTCCGTTCGCGCCCTGATGCTGATCCGCTCCTACCGCATGCGCGGCCACTTCCACGCCAAGCTCGATCCGCTCGGCATCGAGGCGCCGAAGAATCGCGAGGAACTCGACCCGCGCACCTACGGCTTCAGCGAAGCCGATTTCGACCGCAAGATCTTCCTCGATCACGTGCTCGGCCTCGAATACGGCACGCTGCGCGAGATCACCGCGATCTGCGAGCGCACCTACTGCCAGACGCTCGGCGTCGAGTTCATGCATATCAGCAATGCCGCGCAGAAGGCCTGGATCCAGGAGCGCATCGAGGGACCGGACAAGGAGATTTCGTTCACTCCCGAAGGTCGCCGCGCCATCCTGACGAAGCTGGTCGAAGCCGAAGGCTTCGAGAAGTTCTGCGACACCAAGTTCACCGGCACCAAGCGCTTCGGCCTCGACGGCGGCGAGTCGCTGATCCCCGCGCTCGAGCAGATCATCAAGCGCGGCGGCAATCTCGGCGTGAAGGAGATCGTGCTGGGCATGCCGCATCGCGGCCGTCTCAACGTGCTGACCCAGGTGATGGCCAAGGCGCACCGCGCGCTGTTCCACGAGTTCAAGGGCGGCTCGGCCAATCCCGACGCGGTCGAAGGCTCCGGCGACGTCAAGTACCATCTCGGCGCGTCCTCGGACCGCGAGTTCGACGGCAACCGCATCCATCTGTCGCTGACCGCGAACCCCTCGCATCTCGAGATCGTCGACCCCGTCGTGCTCGGCAAGGTCCGCGCCAAGCAGGACCAGCACGGCGATCCGCCGGACATGCGCATCTCGGTGATGCCGCTGTTGATGCATGGCGACGCCGCATTCGCCGGCCAGGGCGTGGTCGCGGAATGCTTCGGCCTGTCGGACCTGAAGGGCTACCGCACCGGCGGCTCCGTGCACTTCATCGTCAACAACCAGATCGGCTTCACCACCTATCCGCGTTACTCGCGCTCCTCGCCCTATCCGTCGGATGTGGCGAAGATGATCGACGCGCCGATCTTCCACGTGAACGGCGACGATCCGGAAGCCGTGGTGTTCGCGGCCAAGGTCGCGACCGAGTTCCGGCAGAAATTCCATAAGCCTGTCGTCATCGACATGTGGTGCTATCGCCGCTACGGCCACAATGAGGGCGACGAGCCGGCCTTCACGCAGCCGGTGATGTACAAGCGGATCGCGGCCCATCCCTCGACGCTCACGCTCTACTCCAAGCGCCTGATCGCCGAAGGCGTGGTGACGGAGGGTGAGGTCGACAAGCTCAAGGCCGACTGGCGCGCGCGGCTGGACGCCGAGTTCGAGGCCGGCACCTCCTACAAGCCGAACAAGGCCGACTGGCTCGACGGCAAGTGGTCCGGCTTCAAGATCGCCGACCAGGAAGAGGATGCGCGGCGCGGCGTCACCGGCGTCGATACCGCCGTGCTGAAGGACATCGGCCGCAAGATCACCAAGGTGCCGGACGGTTTTCGCGTTCACCGCACCATCCAGCGCTTCCTCGACAACCGCTCGAAGGCGATCGACGGCGGCAACGGCATCGACTGGGCGACCGGCGAGGCCCTGGCGTTCTGCTCGCTGCTGCTCGAAAACCACCATGTGCGTCTCTCCGGACAGGACTCCGAGCGTGGCACCTTCTCGCAGCGCCATTCGGTCCTGATCGACCAGGAGGACGAGAGCCGCTACACGCCGTTCAACCATCTCGGCACCGAGCAGGGCCATTACGAGGTCATCAACTCGCTGTTGTCCGAAGAGGCGGTGCTCGGCTTCGAGTACGGCTATTCGCTCGCCGAGCCGAACACGCTGACCCTCTGGGAAGCGCAGTTCGGCGACTTCGCCAACGGCGCGCAGGTCGTGTTCGACCAGTTCATCTCCTCGGGCGAGCGCAAATGGCTGCGCATGTCCGGCCTCGTCTGCCTCCTGCCGCACGGCTATGAGGGCCAGGGACCGGAGCACTCCTCGGCGCGTCTCGAGCGTTATTTGCAGATGTGCGCCGAAGACAACATGCAGGTGGTCTATCCGACAACGCCGGCGAACTACTTCCACGTGCTGCGGCGCCAGCTCCACCGCGAGATCCGCAAGCCGCTGATCCTGATGACGCCGAAGTCGCTGCTGCGCCACAAGCGTGCGGTGTCCCGGCTCGAGGAGCTCGCCAAGGGAACGACGTTCCACCGCATCCTCTATGATGACGCCCAGATGCTGCCGGACGAGCCGATCAAGCTCGTTCCGGACGAGAAAATCCGCCGCATCGTGCTCTGCTCCGGCAAGGTCTATTACGACCTCTACGAGGAGCGCGAGAAGCGTGGCATCGACGACATCTATCTGATGCGCGTCGAGCAGCTCTATCCGGTGCCGCTGAAGGCGCTGGTCGTCGAGCTGTCGCGCTTCAAGAAGGCGGAAGTGATCTGGTGCCAGGAAGAGCCGCGCAACATGGGTGCATGGCACTTCATCGAGCCTTATCTGGAATGGGTGCTGAACCAGGTGAACGGCGTGAGCCGGCGTCCGCGCTATGTCGGGCGCGCCGCTTCCGCCGCGACCGCCACTGGCCTGATGTCGAAGCACCAGGCGCAGCTGAAGGCGTTCCTGGACGAAGCATTGAGCTGAACTTTTTGAACCGAGTCATGCCCCGCGCAAGCGGGGCATCCAGTACGTCGTGACTGCGAACGTCCCGGCTCGCTGGATGGCCTGCTTTTCGCCGGCCGATGACGCCTGAAAATTCTCGACCGCATTGGCGATCTCCTTAAGGAAAAGACCATGACTGAAATTCGTGTGCCGACGCTCGGCGAATCCGTCACCGAGGCCACCATCGGCCGCTGGTTCAAGAAGGCCGGCGATCCCGTCGCCGTCGACGAGCCCTTGGTGGAGCTCGAGACCGACAAGGTCACCATCGAAGTCCCCGCGCCCTCCGCCGGCACGCTGAGCGAGATCATCGCCGCTGATGGTGCAACGGTTGCCGTCGGCGCGCTGCTCGGACAGATCACCGACGGTGCTGGCGCCGCGAAGCCGGCCGCCAAGTCCGCGGCTGCCCCGGCTGCCGCCGCAGCGGCTCCTGCTGCCCCGGCCGCGCCCAAGGCGCCGCCGGCCGATGCCCCGCTCGCCCCGTCAGTGCGCAAGCTCTCCGCAGAGACCGGCATCGATGCCTCGACCGTTCCGGGCTCGGGCAAGGACGGCCGCGTCACCAAGGGGGACATGCTCGCTGCGATCGAGCGTGCGGCTTCCGCGCCGACCCCGGTCAACCAGCCGGCTGCCGCCGTTCAGGTGCGCGCACCGTCGCCGGCCGATGACGCCGCGCGCGAAGAACGCGTCAAGATGACCCGCCTGCGCCAGACCATCGCGCGCCGTCTGAAGGACGTGCAGAACACCGCCGCGATGCTCACGACCTTCAACGAGGTCGACATGACCAACGTCATGGCGCTGCGTGCCCACTACAAGGATGCGTTCGAGAAGAAGCACGGCGCCAAGCTCGGCTTCATGGGCTTCTTCACCAAGGCCGTCGTGCAGGCGCTGAAGGACATTCCGGCCGTCAACGCCGAGATCGACGGCACCGACCTGATCTACAAGAACTACTACCACATCGGCGTCGCCGTCGGCACCGACAAGGGTCTCGTCGTGCCCGTCGTGCGCGACTGCGACCACAAGTCGATCTCCGACATCGAGAAGGGCATCGCCGATTTCGGTCGTCGCGCGCGTGACGGCCAGCTCAAGATCGACGAGATGCAGGGCGGCACCTTCACCATCACCAATGGCGGCATCTACGGCTCGCTGATGTCGACGCCGATCCTGAACGCGCCGCAGTCCGGCATCCTCGGCATGCACAAGATCCAGGAGCGGCCGATGGTCGTCGGCGGCAAGATCGAGGTCCGCCCGATGATGTATCTGGCGCTGTCCTATGATCACCGCGTGATCGACGGCAAGGAAGCCGTCACCTTCCTGGTCCGCGTCAAGGAGAGCCTGGAAGATCCGGCGCGCCTGGTGCTCGACCTCTGATCGCTGATGTCTTGAAGGCGCCGTCGCCTGCACAGGCGACGGCGTATGTACATGGAGGCGAACGTGACGGATAAGGTTGCGATCATCACCGGCGGCAGCCGCGGCATCGGGCGGGCGACCGCGATCGCCGCGGCCGCGCGCGGCTTTCGCGTCGTCATCGGCTATGCCAGCAACAAGCAGGCTGCCGACGAGGTGGTCGCCGAGATCGAGGCCCGCAACGGCAAGGCCATCGCGGTGAAATGCGATGTCGCCGAGGAAAGCGATATCCTCGAACTGTTCAAGGCGGCAGACAAGTTCGGCACGTTGGGTGCGCTCGTCAACAATGGCGGCATCGTCGGCAAGAGCGGCGTGCGCGTCGACGAGATGTCGGCCGAGCGCATCCAGCGCGTGATGGCCGTCAACGTCACCGGCTCCATCCTCTGCGCGCGCGAGGCGGTGAAGCGGATGTCGACCAAGCATGGCGGCAAGGGCGGCGTCATCGTCAATCTGTCGTCGGTCGCCGCCAAGCTCGGCGCGCCCAACACCTATGTCGACTATGCCGCCTCCAAGGGTGCGATCGATTCCTTCACTGTCGGCCTCGGCTATGAGGTCGCGGGCGAAGGCATCCGCGTTGCGGGCATCCGCCCCGGCCTGATCGACACCGAAATTCACGCCGCCGGCGGCGAGCCCGACCGCGCCCATCGTCTGGCCCATCTGGTGCCGATGAAGCGCGTCGGCACCGCCGAGGAAATCGCCAACGCCATCGTCTGGCTGATGTCGGACGATGCCTCCTACGTCACTAGCGCCATTCTCGACGTGTCCGGCGGACGCTGACACGTCTCCTCACGCTTAACCTACGGGACTTCCTCTCATGGCTACCTACGATCTCGTCGTCATCGGCACCGGACCGGGCGGTTATGTCTGCGCGGTGCGCGCAAGCCAGCTCGGCATGAAAGTCGCCGTGGTGGAAAAGAACCCCACCCTCGGCGGCACCTGCCTCAACGTCGGCTGCATGCCCTCCAAGGCGCTGCTGCACGCTTCCGAAATGTTCGAGGAGGCCGGGCATTCCTTCGCCAAGATGGGCGTGTCGGTCTCGGCGCCGAAGCTCGATCTGCCGTCGATGATGAACTTCAAGCAGCAGGGCATCGACGGCAACGTCAAGGGCGTCGAGTTCCTGATGAAGAAGAACAAGATCGATGTCTTGAAGGGCACCGGCAAGATCCTCGGCACCGGCAAGGTGGAAGTATCCGCCGACGGTAAGGCGCAAGTTGTGGAGACGAAGAACATCGTCATCGCCACCGGCTCGGACATCGCGCGGTTGAAGGGCGTCGAGATCGACGAGAAGCGCATCGTGTCGTCGACCGGCGCGCTGTCGCTGGAGAAGGTGCCAGGCAGGCTGCTCGTCATCGGCGCCGGCG
Source organism: Bradyrhizobium sp. Cp5.3 (assembly GCF_000426265.1). Lineage (NCBI taxonomy): Bacteria > Pseudomonadati > Pseudomonadota > Alphaproteobacteria > Hyphomicrobiales > Nitrobacteraceae > Bradyrhizobium > Bradyrhizobium sp. Cp5.3. The sequence goes on from NZ_AUFA01000025.1 coordinate 51,213, forward strand.
TGATCGGGCTCGAGCTCGGCTCGGTGTGGCGCAGACTCGGGTCCGAAGTCATGGTCGTGGAATTCCTCGATCGCATCCTGCCCGGCATGGATGGTGAGATCGCCAAGCAATTCCAGCGCATCCTTGAAAAGCAGGGATTTGCATTCAAGCTGGGCTCGAAGGTCACCGGCGTCGAAGCGAACAGCAAGGCGTTGCTCGTGAAGATCGAACCGGCCGCCGGCGGCGCCGCCGAGACGATCGAGGCCGACGTCGTGCTGGTCTGCATCGGCCGCACGCCCTACACGGACGGTCTCGGCCTGAAGGAAGCCGGCGTCGCGCTCGACAATCGCGGCCGCGTGCAGATCGATCCGCACTTCGCCACCAGCCTCAAGGGCGTCTATGCCATCGGCGATGTCGTCGCAGGCCCGATGCTCGCGCACAAGGCCGAGGATGAAGGCGTTGCGGTTGCAGAGATCATCGCGGGCCAGGCGGGCCACGTGAACTACGACGTTATCCCAGGCGTCGTGTATACCACGCCGGAAGTGTCCGCCGTCGGCAAGACCGAGGAGGAATTGAAGCAGGCGGGCGTGGCTTATACCGTCGGCAAGTTTCCCTTTACCGCCAACGGCCGCTCGAAGGTCAATCAGACCACCGACGGCTTCGTGAAGATTCTCGCAGATGCGAAGACCGATCGTGTGCTCGGTGTGCACATTGTCGGCCGCGAAGCCGGTGAAATGATCCATGAAGCGGCCGTTCTCATGGAATTCGGCGGCAGCGCCGAAGATCTCGCCCGCACCTGCCACGCGCATCCGACCCGCTCGGAAGCCATCAAGGAAGCCGCGCTTGCAGTCGGCAAGCGGGCCATCCATATGTAGGCGACGCCCCGAGCCGAATCGGACGGGACAACACATGCTGCGCCGCCTACTTCAACCGGTCTGGGTCCTGCTGGCGATCATCTTCCTGATCGAAGCCTGGCTGTGGGACCACCTTGAGCCGATCGTCGCGCGGGTTGTCGCAGCGATCCCGCTTGCGCGATTCAAGCAATGGCTGACGGAGCGCGTCGATGCGCTGTCGCCGGCCATGACGCTGATCGTGTTTGCCGTGCCGGTCGTCCCGCTGTTTCCGCTCAAGCTTGTCGGGCTGTGGCTGCTCACGCACGACTATTGGTTCAGCGCGGCTTTCACGATCCTGTTCGCGAAGATGCTCGGCGTCGGCGTCACCGCCTTCGTCTTCGACGTGACGCGCGACAAGCTTCTCGAGATGCATTGGTTCGAGCGGCTCTATGAGCTCGTCCTGAAGCTGCGCGCCAAGGCTTCCGAGCTCGTCGACCCGATCAAGCGGCGCATCAAGGAGCTCATCACCGGCAACGGCGAAGGCTGGTCCTCGCGCACGCTCCGCCTGATCCAGCGTTTCCGCAAGAGCGTGCACGAAGCGCGCTGAGCGCCGAGCCGACGGTAGAGTTGGGTGCGACCGTACCTACCCGTGCAAATGCAACAGATGCGGCCACCACAGGCCGAGTGCGGTCATGACGAGGCCGGCGAGCGTGAGAATGCCGCTGACATAGGCGAGTGCGAACATGCCGGTGATGATGGTGGCCGACGCCAGCACGATGCCGATCTGGAAGGCTGCGGACGCAAGCTCGAAGTGGTGATATTTCGCAGACGCCTCGTCGCGCTCGTGCTCGGCGTGCTTGGCCTTCTCGGCGAGTTGCTCGGTGCCTTCGCCGGTCTCGGGCTCGGAGCGGTAGCGCGCCGCGGTCTTCTGCCAATCATCGATCTGCTTCTGCACCGCCGCCTTGGTGGCGTCATCGGCCGAAGACCCCAGCGTGAGCTTGCCCTGCTCGGCCGCGGTCTGCACCACGGTTCGGCGGATGCTCTTGGCCTGGAAGAAGGCCCAGAGGTTGGCGGCCTCGACGTTCTTGCTGATCGCTTCGGTCTGCGCGCCCTTGCCGAGCGTCTCCGAGATCGCAAGGAACAGTGCCAGCACCGCGATCAGAAGCGCGATCTTGCGGTTCTCGCCGGACGCGTGTTCGGCGTGCTCGGCATGCTCCATGCTTTCATGTGCGCTCATATTTCCCTCCTGGTGTCGCTCGCTACGATTGACCGAACAGCGAGAGCCGCGCAAGGGGCAAGCGCGTTATGACAGCCTCGTGTCAGCTTTCACCGCCGCGGATGCGCGCTGGCATAGACCTCGAGCAGGCGCTCGGAATCGATGCCGGTATAGACCTGCGTGGTCGAGAGCGAGGAATGGCCGAGCAATTCCTGGATCGCGCGCAAATCGCCGCCGCGTGACAGAAGATGCGTGGCGAAGGAATGCCGGAGCGCGTGCGGCGTCGCGCTGTCCGGCAGACCGAGCGCGCCGCGCAGCCGCTCCATCGCGAGCTGGATGATGCGCGGACTCAAGGGACCGCCGCGCGCGCCGACGAAGATCGGGCCCTCCGGCGGCAGGGAATGCGGGCACATCGCGACATATTCGTCGATCAGCGCCAGCACGTTCTGCAGCACCGGCACCATGCGGGTCTTGTTGCCCTTGCCGGTGACGACCAGCACGTCGCCTTCACCCGGCCGCGGCACCTCGCGGCGCTTCAGGCCGAGCGCTTCGGAGATGCGCAGGCCCGAGCCGTAGAGCAGCGCCATCACCGCTGCGTCGCGCACCAAAATCCAGGTCTCGCGCTCCTCGCCGGCGCGCTCGTCGGCGTCGGTGAGGCGCTTTGCGGACGCCATCGGCAGCGGCTTTGGCAGGCTCTTGGCCACCTTCGGCGCACGGATCGCCGACAGCGCCCCGACCTTGCCCTTGCCTTCGCGCTCGAGGAAGCGGCCGAAGGAGCGCAGGCCCGCCAGCGCCCGCATCAAGCTGCGGCCGGATACGTCGTCGGCGCGGCGCATCGCCATGAAGGCGCGGACGTCAGTTGCTTCGAGCGCGGCGAAGCGATCAAGCGTGACGCGCTCGCCCCAATGGCTGCAGAGGAAATCCAGGCACTGCCGCAAGTCGCGTGCATAGGCCTCCAGCGTCTTCGGCGACAGCCGCCGCTCGGCGCCGAGATGCGACAGCCAGCGCGCCATCTCCTGCGCGATCGACGCATCGGCGCTGGCAAGCTCGATTCTCGGGGCGGCGGCTTTGCTCATAAGGCCTGGATTTGGCTCTGGACGCGATGATTCCGCACAGTATATCGCATCACACCCGTTTATCGTTCGCTAAGGCTGCCCGGCGGCGCTAGCCTGACGGCCCAGAGTTCCGATTCTTTCGCCCAAGATCTCCGCCCAAGTCCGTTCATCAAGCCCGTTCATCAAGCTCGTTCATGGATCATTCGCCGCGCAACAGCACCGTCTCCGCCAGCGCGACCCGCATGGTCGACGTGCTGGTGCCGGTCGCGCTCGACCAGACCTATTCCTACAAGGTGCCGCGCGGCATGGAGCTGAAGGCGGGCGATCTCGTCGGCGTGCCGCTCGGCCCGCGCGAGGTGCTGGCGGTGGTCTGGGCGGAAAATGCCAATCCCGATCCGCGCCTGCACAACCGCCTGAAGGATGTCAGCGAGAAGCTCGATCTCCCGCCGCTGAAGGGCGAGCTGCGCTCGGTGGTCGACTGGGTCGCCAACTACACGCTGAGCCCGCGCGGCATGGTGCTGCGGATGTGCCTGCGCATGGGCGAAAACCTTGGCCCCGAGCGGGTGCGTGCCGGCGTGCGCCTGGTCGGCGATCCCCCCAAGCGGCTGACGCCGGCACGGCGCCGCGTGATCGAAGTGCTGTCGGACCGGCTGCTGCATGGCAAGTCGGAGGCCGCCAAGGAAGCCGGCGTATCGTCCGGCGTGATCGACGGTCTGGTCGACGAGGGCACGCTCACGGTCGAGCCGCTGCCGCCGCCTCCACCGCCGCCGGCGCCCGATCCCGCCTATGGCCGGCCGGATTTCTCGCCGCTGCAGCGTGCCGCAGTGGATGCGATGCGCGCGCTTGCAGCCAACGGCACCTTCCACGTCGCCCTGCTCGACGGCGTCACCGGCTCGGGTAAGACCGAGGTCTATTTCGAGGCCGTTGCGGAGGCCATCCGGCGCGGCAAGCAATGCCTGATCCTGATGCCGGAGATCGCGCTCACCGGCCAGTTCCTCGACCGCTTCGCGCGGCGCTTCGGCGTGCGGCCGCTGGAATGGCATTCCGAGCTGACGCCACGCACCCGCGCGCGCAACTGGGCGGCGATCTCCGAAGGCAGTGCGCCGGTCGTCGTCGGCGCGCGCTCGGCGCTGTTCCTCCCCTATGCCGATCTCGGGCTCATCGTGGTCGATGAAGAGCACGACCAGGCCTACAAGCAGGATGACGGCGTGCACTATCACGCCCGCGACATGGCGGTGGTGCGCGCGCATATCGCAAAGATTCCGATCGTGCTGGCGTCTGCGACGCCCTCGGTCGAATCAGAGGTCAATGCGCGCAAGGCCCGCTATCAGCGCATCGCGCTGCCCTCGCGCTTCGGCGGCCAGCACATGCCGCATATCGAGGCGATCGATCTGCGCCGCGAACCGCCCGCGCGCGGCCGCTTCATCTCGCCGCGGCTCGCCGGCGAAATCAAAACCGCGATCGAACGGCGCGAGCAGGCGCTGTTGTTCCTCAATCGCCGCGGCTACGCGCCGCTGACACTGTGCCGCGCCTGCGGCCACCGCTTCGCCTGCACGATCTGCGATGCCTGGCTGGTCGATCACCGCTTCCGCCAGCGGCTGGTCTGCCATCACTGCGGCTTCTCGATGCCGCGCCCGCATCTCTGTCCGAATTGCTCAGCGGAGGAATCGCTGGTCGCTGTCGGCCCCGGCGTCGAGCGGTTGCAGGAGGAGGCGGGGGCGCTGTTCCCGGAGGCACGAACCATGGTGCTGTCGAGCGATCTCATCACCTCGATCGAGACGATGCGGTCCGAGCTTGCAGAGATCGCGGAAGGCCGCGTCGATATCATCATCGGCACGCAGCTCGTCGCCAAGGGCCACAATTTCCCGCGGCTCAATCTGGTCGGCGTGGTCGATGCGGATCTCGGCCTCAGCAATGGCGATCCGCGCGCGGCCGAACGCACCTGGCAGTTGCTCAACCAGGTGATCGGCCGCGCCGGGCGCGAGCAGGGCCGCGGTGTCGGGTACTTGCAGACGCACCAGCCCGATCATCCCGTGATGAAGGCGCTGATCGCCTGCGACCGCGAGGCCTTCTACGACAGCGAGATCGAGCTGCGCGAGCGCACGCTCTATCCGCCGTTCGGGCGGCTCGCGAGCCTGATCATTTCCGCGGGCGACCGCCCGACCGCCGAAGGTTTCGGACGCAGGCTGGTTGCGCTCGCCCCGCGCGACGAGCGCGTGGTGGTGCTGGGACCGGCGGAGGCACCGCTCGCCGTGATCAAGGGCCGCTACCGCTTTCGGATCCTGGTGAAATCGGCGCGTGGCTTCGACCTGTCGGACTATTTGCGCAACTGGCTCGCCGTCAGCCCGAAGCCGAAGGGCAATCTGAAGCTCGAGGTCGACGTCGACCCGCAGAGCTTTTTGTAGAGCTGCTACCCCATCCTCAACCGTCATTCCGGGCTCGTGACGGAGCCTGTCATCGGGCCGCGCTTCGCGCGGACCCGTTGGTCGCGCCCCGGAATGACGGAACACGATAAGAAAAGCCCGCCGTCCCCCAAGACGGCGGGCTTGTTTCACGCGCGCATCAGGTCGCTCACGTCCTGGCGGACATTACCTGGTGCTGCGCTTGTGATGAGGGGCGCTGGATGCGCGCCGTTAGGAGACGACTTCCGCGGTGACGCGGCCGACGCCGGCACCGGTGAGGCCGATGGCGCGGGCTGCGCCGGTAGAGAGGTCGAGGACACGGCCGCGAACGAACGGGCCACGGTCATTGATGGTCACGACCACGCTGCGGCCGCCATGGGTCACGCGCAGTTTGGTGCCGAACGGCAGCGAACGGTGCGCCGCGGTCATTGCGTTCTGGTTGAAGCGCTGGCCCGACGCGGTCCGGCTGCCGGACTCGTTGCCGTAGAACGAAGCCATGCCGGAGAAGCTGTGCCCGGTGCCGGACGTCGGGTTCATCGACGCGTTGGCATTGCGCCAGTCCGAATTGCCTTCGTTCTGGGCGTGGTGGCGGTGATGGTGGTGATGCCTGGATTTGGCGGATGCCTCGGTGGCAGTTCCACCGACGATGAGAGTTGCGGCGACAAAAGCGATCGCCGTGTTCGGCCGAGTTACATACCCCAGCGTCTTGAATGACAGCATTTAGTGGTCCCTACGCTAGTATTGCCACATATGTGGCCAGTGGAGCCCCCATCAGTTTGTGAGCGATTTGGCGTTTCGTTGCGCAATGCGGCGTGAATTGGGCAGTAGTTCCGGTATGCGCCCGACTGAAACATCTTGTTACTCGAACCGGTATTCGAGGAATGTTTCATAATTTTCGGCTTTAACGATTTGTTAACTCAATAAATACTTACGAATACTGTAAAACGAAGTCATTACCTGGCACCTTTAGAATTGGGTAAGTATTCGGCTAGTGAAGCGCGGAGTTCCGAAGTCACGGCTCAGCGAGCCGTGTTCATGGCCGGTATGCGCTGAGGGCAGGAACCAAAGTGACGCTTGGCGCGACATGACCCCTGTCAATTCCGCGATGCGGCAGGTCGGAATCGCGGCATCGTGACGTGCGACGAACTGGCGACAGAACGCGGTGCCTTTAATTTGGCGTCATGTTGCACCTGCGCGCCTGCCATGCTAGCAAAGCCGCGATTTTAACGATCCCGGCACTTCCTGTGTCGGTCGAAAATCGAAGTCCCGCTTGAATTCCAAGGGCTTGGATCGCTAGGCGCCGCTTCCGTGGCGACGGTTTTTCCCTTGCGAGTTTGACAGCTAAAAGAGCGCGTCTGTGGCTGCAGAAGATACGTCCGTTTCAGGTGTGTCCGGCCGTTATGCAACGGCCTTGTTTGAACTGGCCCGCGACCAGAAGGTGGTCGATGAGGTCAAAGCCGACCTCGACAGGTTCGAGGCCTTGCTGAATGAGAGCGCCGATCTGAAGCGCCTCGTCCGCAGCCCGGTCTTCGCCGCCGACGCCCAGTCCAGGGCGCTGTCGGCCGTGCTGGACAAGGCCGGCATCGCCGGCATCTCCGCCAATTTCCTCAAAGTGCTGACCGCCAACCGCCGCCTGTTCGCGGTGGCCGATGTCATCCGCGCCTATCGCGCTCTCGTCGCCAAGTTCAAGGGCGAGACGACGGCGGATGTCACGGTGGCGGAAGCGCTCTCGGACAAGAATCTCGACGCCCTCAAGGTTGCCCTGAAGTCGGTGACCGGCAAGGACGTCGCGCTGAACGTGAAAGTCGATCCCGCGATCATCGGTGGCCTTGTCGTCAAGCTGGGCAGCCGCATGGTTGATGGTTCGCTTCGCACCAAACTCAATTCGATCAAGCACGCGATGAAAGAGGCAGGCTGATGGACATCCGCGCCGCGGAAATTTCCGCGATCCTCAAGGACCAGATCAAAAATTTCGGCCAGGAAGCTGAAGTCTCCGAAGTCGGGCAGGTGCTGTCCGTCGGCGACGGTATCGCCCGCGTCTACGGTCTGGACAACGTCCAGGCCGGTGAAATGGTCGAGTTCGAGAACGGCACCCGCGGCATGGCGCTGAACCTCGAAACCGACAACGTCGGTATCGTTATTTTCGGCGCCGACCGCGAGATCAAGGAAGGCCAGACCGTCAAGCGCACCCGCGCCATCGTGGACGCGCCGGTCGGCAAGGGCCTGCTCGGCCGCGTCGTCGACGCGCTCGGCAACCCGATCGACGGCAAGGGCCCGATCCAGGCCGACAAGCGCATGCGCGTCGACGTCAAGGCGCCCGGCATCATTCCGCGCAAGTCGGTGAACGAGCCGATGGCGACCGGCCTCAAGGCGATCGACGCCCTGATCCCGATCGGCCGCGGCCAGCGCGAGCTGATCATCGGCGACCGCCAGACCGGCAAGACCGCGATCGCGCTCGACACCATCCTGAACCAGAAGCCGCTCAACGCCCAGCCCGACGAGAACATCAAGCTGTATTGCGTCTACGTCGCGATCGGCCAGAAGCGTTCGACCGTCGCCCAGTTCGTGAAGGTGCTGGAAGAGCAGGGCGCGCTCGAATACTCGATCGTCGTCGCCGCGACCGCTTCGGATCCGGCACCGATGCAGTATATCGCCCCGTTCACCGGCTGCACCATGGGCGAGTACTTCCGCGACAACGGCATGCACGCGGTCATCATCTATGACGACTTGTCCAAGCAGGCCGTCGCCTACCGCCAGATGTCGCTGCTGCTGCGCCGCCCGCCGGGCCGCGAAGCCTATCCGGGCGACGTGTTCTATCTCCACTCCCGCCTGCTCGAGCGCGCTGCGAAGCTCAACAAGGATCAGGGTTCGGGCTCGCTGACCGCGCTGCCGGTCATCGAAACCCAGGCCAACGACGTGTCGGCCTACATTCCGACCAACGTCATCTCGATCACCGACGGCCAGATCTTCCTGGAGACCGACCTGTTCTTCCAGGGCATCCGTCCGGCGGTGAACGTCGGTCTGTCGGTGTCCCGCGTCGGCTCCTCGGCGCAGACCAAGGCCACCAAGAAGGTCGCCGGCAAGATCAAGGGCGAGCTCGCGCAGTACCGCGAAATGGCGGCCTTCGCGCAGTTCGGCTCCGACCTCGACGCCTCGACCCAGCGTCTGCTCAACCGCGGCTCGCGCCTGACCGAGCTGCTGAAGCAGCCGCAGTTCGCGCCGCTGAAGATGGAAGAGCAGGTCTGCGTGATCTGGGCCGGTACCAACGGCTATCTCGATCCGCTCCCGCTCAACAAGGTGCGTGCGTTCGAGGACGGTCTTCTGTCGCTCCTGCGGGGCAAGAACGTTGAGATCCTCAACGCCATCCGCGACAGCCGCGATCTCTCCGACGACACCGCTGCCAAGCTGAAGTCGGTGGTCGAGGGCTTCGCGAAGTCCTTCGCCTGATGCTGCATGGCCGGTTCTCCGGCCATGTCCGCTTCGCGAGAGGCAACACAATAACAGGTATGCCCGGCACCCGGCCGGGCATTGCTCTAGGGATAGGCTAGCGGTTCGACATCAGTCGGGCTGCCGGGGTGAACGAAGAATGGCGTCACTTAAAGACATGCGGGTCCGCATCGCCTCCACCAAGGCGACGCAAAAGATCACCAAGGCGATGCAGATGGTTGCGGCCTCGAAGCTGCGCCGCGCGCAGACCGCCGCCGAGGCTGCTCGTCCCTATGCCGACAAGATGAGCGCGGTGATCGGCAATATTGCCAGCGCAGCCGCGGGCTCGCCGGGCGCTCCGGCACTGCTGGCCGGCACCGGCAGGGACCAGGTTCATCTGCTGCTGGTCTGCACCGGCGAGCGCGGCCTGTCCGGCGCCTTCAACTCCTCGATCGTTCGTCTGGCGCGCGAGCGTGCGCTGGCGCTGATGAACGAAGGCAAGGAAGTCAAATTCTTCTGCGTCGGCCGCAAGGGCTATGAGCAGCTCCGCCGCCTGTTCGAGAAGCAGATCGTCGAGCACCTGGACCTTCGCTCTGTCCGCCAGCTCGGTTTCGTCAACGCCGAGGATATCGCAAAGAAGGTGCTGGCGCGGTTCGATGCCGGCGAGTTCGACGTGTGCACGCTGTTCTACTCGCAATTCAAGTCGGTGATCGCGCAGATCCCGACCGCCCAGCAGATCATTCCGCTGGTGGTTGAGGAGGGCGCGGCTACGAGCACCACCTCTTATGAATATGAGCCGGAGGAGGACGAGATCCTCACGCGCCTGTTGCCGCGCAATCTCGCGGTGCAGATCTTCCGCGCCCTGCTCGAGAACAACGCCTCGTTCTACGGCGCGCAGATGTCGGCGATGGACAACGCCACGCGCAACGCAGGCGAAATGATCCGCAAGCAGACGCTGGTCTACAACCGCACGCGTCAGGCCCAGATCACTAAGGAACTCATCGAAATCATCTCCGGCGCAGAAGCAGTCTGACCGGAAGCGAAATTCGGATCGAAGGAGACAGTAAATGGCTACAGCAGCCAACCAGATCGGTCGCGTTACTCAGGTCATGGGCGCCGTCGTCGACGTGCAGTTCGAAGGCCACCTGCCGGCCATTCTCAACTCGCTGGAGACCAAGAACGGCAACAACCGCCTGGTGCTCGAAGTCGCGCAGCACCTCGGCGAGTCGACCGTCCGTACGATCGCGATGGACGCCACCGAAGGTCTGGTGCGCGGCCAGGAAGTGACCGACACCGGTCAACCGATCTCGGTTCCCGTGGGTGACGGCACGCTGGGCCGCATCATGAACGTCATCGGCGAGCCGATCGACGAAGCCGGTCCGATCAAGTCCGAAGGCCTGCGCGCCATCCACCAGGAAGCGCCGACCTACACCGACCAGTCGACCGAAGCCGAAATTCTCGTCACCGGCATCAAGGTCGTGGATCTTCTTGCTCCATACGCGAAGGGTGGCAAGATCGGCCTGTTCGGCGGCGCCGGCGTCGGCAAGACCGTGCTGATTCAGGAGCTGATCAACAACGTCGCCAAGGCGCACGGTGGTTACTCCGTGTTCGCCGGCGTCGGCGAGCGTACCCGTGAGGGCAACGATCTCTATCACGAGTTCATCGAGTCCAAGGTCAACGCTGATCCGCACAATCCGGATCCGAGCGTGAAGTCGAAGTGCGCGCTGGTGTTTGGCCAGATGAACGAGCCGCCGGGCGCCCGCGCCCGCGTCGGCCTCACCGGTCTCACCGTCGCCGAGCACTTCCGCGACCAGGGCCAGGACGTGCTGTTCTTCGTCGACAATATCTTCCGCTTCACCCAGGCCGGCTCGGAAGTGTCGGCGCTGCTCGGCCGTATTCCTTCGGCGGTGGGTTATCAGCCGACGCTCGCCACCGACATGGGCGCGCTGCAGGAGCGCATCACCACCACGCAGAAGGGCTCGATCACGTCGGTGCAGGCCATCTACGTTCCGGCCGACGACTTGACCGACCCGGCGCCCGCGACCTCGTTCGCGCACTTGGACGCCACCACCGTGCTGTCGCGCGCGATCTCGGAAAAGGGCATCTACCCCGCGGTGGACCCGCTCGACTCGACCTCGCGCATGCTCTCGCCGCTCGTCGTCGGTCAGGAGCACTATGACACTGCGCGCCAGGTCCAGCAGGTGCTGCAGCGCTACAAGTCGCTGCAGGATATCATCGCCATTCTCGGCATGGACGAGCTTTCGGAAGAGGACAAGCTGACGGTGGCCCGCGCCCGCAAGATCGAGCGCTTCCTGTCGCAGCCGTTCCACGTCGCCGAAATCTTCACCGGCTCGCCCGGCAAGTTCGTCGACCTCGCGGACACCATCAAGGGCTTCCGCGGCCTCTGCGAAGGCAAGTATGACCACCTGCCGGAAGCCGCCTTCTACATGGTCGGCACCATCGAAGAGGCAGTCGAGAAGGGCAAGAAGCTGGCGGCCGAGGCCGCCTGAGCTGGCGAATAGCGAAGCGGGAGTAGCGAATAGCTGCTCCCTGTTTTCGCCACTCGCCATTCGCTACCCACCATTCGCAGGTTCTCCATGGCCACCTTCCACTTCGATCTCGTCTCCCCCGAAAGGCTCGCATTCTCCGGCGAAGTCGACCAGGTCGACATTCCCGGCTGGGAAGGTGATTTCGGCGTGCTTGCCGGGCATGCTCCTGTGGTCGCAGCGATCCGCCCGGGCATCCTGACCGTCTTCAGCGGCGGCCAGAAGCAGAAGGTGATCGTGCTCGGGGGTCTCGCCGAAGTCTCCGACGATCGCCTGACGGTTCTCGCCGACGTCGCCACCTCGATCGAGGAAATTGATCGGGCGCAGTTTGCCGATACCATCGAGCAGATGCAGGAAAAGCTGTCCGAGAAGGAAGGCGGCGAGCTCGATCTCGCGATCGCGCGGCTCGACCACTACAAGAGCATCCAGCACGAGCTCAATACGACGGCGATGCACTAAGCCCCGGGGCATCGCTCCGGGGCTCGAACTGAAATTCCTGAATAGGCTCAGCGCTCGTCACTACCGTGGCGGGCGCTGAAACTTTGTTGCACCGCGCCGCCGATAACGGCATTCTGCGCTCGCGAATTTTGTTCCGGGGCTGGTGCAGATGAAACGCAAGATCGCAGCGATTTTCGCGGCCGATATTGCCGGGTATTCAAGGCTGGTCGCGGAAGACGAGGAAGAGACGCTGCGGCGTCTGGCGTCCTATCGCGAGGTCGTCGACGATTTCATTGCGAAAGCAGGCGGGCGCATCTTCAACACGGCGGGCGATGCCGTGCTCGCCGAATTTCCGAGCGCAGTAGACGCGGTGCGCTGCGCGATCGACATCCAGGAGTCCTTGCGGACCCGCAACATGGCCTATCCGCCGAGCCGGCAGATGTCGTTCCGGATCGGCATCACCATCGGCGACGTGGTTGAGCGCGACGGCGACCTTCTGGGCGACGGCGTCAACATCGCGGCGCGGCTGGAAGGGCTCGCCGAGGTCGGCGGCATCTGCGTCTCCCGTGCCGTGCACGAGCAGGTCGCCAACAAGCTCTCGGTGCAGTTCGCCGATATCGGCGCGCAGGAGGTCAAGAACATCCCGACGCCCGTGCACGCCTACATGGTGGCGATGCGGCGCGAGGACGGCACCTACGCCACGCCGCAGGTGAAGAAGGTGGCCAAGCCCGCATCCGCACCGAACTGGATGTGGCCGCTGGTGGTCGGCGTCGTCTCCATCGTCGCGATTGGCGTCGGCGGCTTCCTCTATTTCACCAAGCTCGAGACCACCAAGGCGCCGTCGGCCGTTGCTGCGTCCACGCCGAGCCCGGTGCCGAGTGCGGCAGCAGCGGCAGTCCCAAGCCCGACGCCCGCGATAGCCGCAAAGGCACCGATGCCGGCACCAAGCGCCGTGGCCGCGGCCACGCCGGCGCCGGTGTCCGTCCCGTCGCCGCCAGCCGTCTCAGGCGGCAAGCTCCCGGCGGACACGGTGCCCTTCGTCGGCGAGCGCGTGCGTGCCTATCTCTCCAATGAGTATTCCGCCGCCGGCGACCATAAGGCTTTCGCCCTGAACATCGGCGGATTCGTCGGCTACGGCCTCAACCAGCCGAACGAGGAAGCCGCGCGCAACATGGCGCTCGACCAGTGCCAGAAGCGGGCCGACTCCGCGCAATCGCCGCGCCGCTGCGAGCTCTATGCCGTCGGCAATACGGTCGTCTACACGCATGGCAAGCCGCCGATGCCGCCGCAGCCGTGGGTTCGCCATGACGTCATGACCGAGCGCGCGTTCGCCTCGAAGGACTTTCCGATCGTGCGCGATTCGGCAAGAGTCCGGCTCGAGAACATGTATGTGCCGGCCGCGAAATCTCGCTCGATCGCGCTCGGCCCGGGCGGTCAGTACTTCATGGTGCTGGGCACGTCGTCCGTCGACGAGTCGGCGCGGCGTGCGCTGGAATCCTGCGGCGCGATCGCCGGCGTCGCCTGCATGATCGTGGCGGTCGACGACAATTTCGTCGTGCCGCTCCCGACCGTGCTCAGGATCACCGGATTCTTCCATGCCGCCTCGAATCCCTCGATCGTGGCCGATGCGCGCGACGAGGTCGTGCGCAAGCTCGGCGACGGCATGGGCTGGAATGCAGTCGCCGTCGGCACCGCAGGCCGGCCCGGTCTCGGACTGAAGGCCGCGGACGAGCAGACCGCGGTCAATTCAGCGTTGGCCGATTGCGCCAAGCACGACAGCGATTGCCACGTCATCGCGATCGGGCCATTCACGGTCGGACCTACGAACTAGGCTGAGTTGGAAGAAATCGACCCGCGTCAGAGTAGGTGCGCTCCCTCGCCCCGCTTGCGGGGAGAGGGTTGGGGTGAGGGGCGTCTCCACAGGGGCGATGAGAGGCGGACTCGCGGAGAGTCCCCCTCGCCCGGAATTCAAGCTGCGCTTGAATTCCGACCTCTCCCCGCAAGCGGGCGAGGTGAAGTGCACCGCCTTCCAAAGGCGGCTCATCAGCACTCAACGCGCGAACGGTGCGAACTGCTCCGCCACCGCGCGATACACCTCGCGGCGGAACGGCACGACGAGATCGGCGACGCGATCGAGGTTTTCCCACCGCCATGCATCGAATTCGGCGGGCTGGTCGTTACGCGGCGTCAGCGGGTCGATCTCGTCCTCGCGCCCCGTGAAGCGCAGCGCGAACCATTTTTGACGCTGGCCGCGGAATTTCGCGAGGCGATGCGTCTGCGGCCCGTTATAGGGCGGGAATTCGTAGGTGAACCAATCGGTCTCGCCGAGATACTCGGCGCTGGTGACGCTGGTCTCTTCCCAGAGCTCGCGCATCGCCGCATCGCGCAGGTTCTCGCCCTCGTCGACGCCGCCCTGCGGCATCTGCCAGTCAAGGCCGGGCAGGATGATCTCGGGTCCGTCGCCCTTGAAACGATGGCCGATCAGCACGCGGCCGTCGGCGTTGAAGAGGGCGATCCCGACATTGGGGCGGTAGGGCTTTTGATTGGTCACCGATGTGTTTCCATCGTCATTCCGGGTTCGTGCTTCGCACGTCCCGGAATGACGATGCAAATCACTCATCCGCCAGCGCGGAAAATTCCTTCACCACGCGCTCGTAGACCGGGCGCTTGAACGGAATGATCAGCTCCGTGAGATTCTTCATGGGCTCCCAGCGCCAGGTCACGAACTCGGCCTTGTGGCCGCCGCCGCCGGGATGTTCGACGTCGATCTCGCTGTCCTTGCCGGTGAAGCGCACCGCGTACCATTTCTGGCGCTGGCCGCGGTAACGTCCTTTCCAGGCGCGGCCGGCGACCGTGCGCGGAATGTCGTAGATCAGCCAGTCCGGGACCTCGCCGATCCGCTCCACCGAGCGCACGCTGGTCTCCTCATAGAGCTCGCGCTTGGCGGCCTCCCAGGTGTCCTCGCCGGGATCGACGCCGCCCTGCGGCATCTGCCAGACATGGGCCTCGTCGACATGCTCGATGCCGCCGGCTCGGCGGCCGATGAAAACCAGCCCCTTCTTGTTGATCAACATCACGCCGACGCAGGTTCGGTAGGGCAGATCCTCGTAACGCGCCATTCCGCCAAACCTCTCATTTCCTGCCGGCAGGCACGTCGGCCCCTTGAGACCCGTGCCGAACCAATTCGTTGATTTAGCTGGATTTTGATTTCAGCATCGCGGTTGTCAATGGCACCAATAGGATACCCCGGTCCCCCAGCGTCTTGATCCAGGTCCCGATTCGCTCGATCGAGACCGGAAGCGCGGAGGCGGTGCCGACGGCGACGCCGCGTTCGCGCGCGACCGATTCGAGCTTGTTCAGGGCGCGGTCGATCTCGGTTGGCGTCGGCACCGCGTCGAGCGCGATGTCGCCTTTGCCGAACGGCATCGACTGGCCGGCCGCGACCTGGGGTGCGATGCTGCGCGGCGAGGAGCCGTCGTCGAAGAAGCCGAGCCCGCGCCTGGCCGCCTCGCGGATGACCGGCTGCATCGCCGCGTCAGTTGCCACGAAGCGCGCGCCCATGAAATTGGTGATGCCGGCATAGCCCTGCATCCGGCTCAGATGCCAGTACAGACGGTCGAGGTTTTGGTCCTGGCTGAGGGACGTCAGCAGCGTCTGCGGCCCCGGATCATTGTCGGGGAAGTCGTAGGGTTCCATCGGGATCTGCAGGAAGATCTCGTGGCGCTGGGCGCGGGCGCGCTCGGCGAGCTTGCCGGGATCGGCACCATAGGGCGTGAAGGCCAGCGTCACTGCCGGCGGCAGCTTCATGATCGCATCGGTGGTCTTGGCCGCGCCGACGCCGAGGCCCCCGATCACGATCGCGACCACCGGCATCTTGGCGGCCTTGGCGCGGTCGGCGTCCGCCGCATAGACGTTGAACGGCCTCGCCCCGTCCGCGACCACGGGAATCATGCCGTAGCGCGACTTCTCCAGGAGTTTCTGGTCGATCCCGGCCATGACGGGCGGCGGAGCGGACGCGGCGTCTTTGTCGCCGGCGTCGTCGCCACTGCCGATCACCACGTCGCGGCGTGCGCCGGTGGAGCCGTCGATCATGGTGACGGTCTTCTGCTCGCCCGGCGCGGCCTGTTTCGGCGCTTCCTTGGTCTCGTGCCCGTGGCTGGATGCGGCCGGCGCGGCCGGCTTGTCCTCGGTCGCCTTCGGCTCGCGGATCGCGATCCGCACCATCGGCTCGCCGCCGAGCGGATCCTTGTTGAAGATGGCAAAGCCGGCAAAGCTGACCAGGAACAGGCCGAGCATGACGGCCAGCGCCTGCATGGCGGTGAACGGCAGCCGCAGCCGGCGTTTCCGGTGCGGCGTATCCTGTCCGAGCGGGGCGCTCAGATCATCGGCCGTTTCAGTCATGCGCGATCCCGAATCACTCGGGCCGACGATACCACGCCACGGTCAAGCGGCGGCAGGCCGGGATAGGCCGGGGGCGCGGCGTTCAAGCTCCAAACAAAAAGGGCGGCTCCAGGAGCCGCCCTTTCCGACAGATATCGTGGTGCGATCAGTTCGCCGCCTTGGGCTTGTCGGCCGCGGCCTTGTCGCTGCCCGGGGCAGGCGCTGCGGAGGCGCTGTTCTTGATGCCGTGGAGGAGGTCGTCGGCCATCTTGAGCGCTTTGTCGTCCTTGGCGTCCGGCGGGACGTAGGACTGCGAGCCGGTCTTCTCGTCGCCGTCGTTCTTCAGGTGGCCGCGCAGCGAGGCCTCGCCCTTGGTGTCGGTGCGTGACTTCAGCTCGTCCGGCACGTCCTGCAGCACCTCGATGTCGGGCACGATGCCCTTGGCCTGGATCGACTTGCCCGACGGCGTGTAATAGCGCGCCGTAGTCAGCCGCAGCGCGCCATTGCCCGAGCCGAGCGGGATGATGGTCTGCACCGAGCCCTTGCCGAAGGAGCGCGTGCCGACGATGGTCGCGCGCTTGTGGTCCTGCAGCGCGCCGGCGACGATTTCCGACGCCGAGGCCGAGCCGCCGTTGATCAGCACGATGACCGGCTTGCCCTTGGTCAGGTCCCCCGCATGGGCGGTGCGGCGCTGGGTCTCCTCGGCATTGCGGCCGCGGGTCGACACGATCTCGCCCTTCTCCAGGAACGAGTCGGAGACGGTGACGGCTTCTTCCAGCAGGCCACCCGGATTGTTGCGCAGGTCGATGATGAAGCCCTTCAGCTTGTCGCCGATCTGGTTGGAGAGGTTCGCAACCTCCTTCTTCAGGCCTTCGGTGGTCTGCTCGTTGAAGGTGGTGATGCGGATATAGGCGATGTCGTCGGCCTCGATGCGCGCGCGCACCGAGCGGACGCGGATGTTGTCGCGCACCAAGGTGACGTCGATCGGATTGTCCTGCCCCTTGCGGATGATCTTGAGCTTGATCTTGGTGTTGACCGGACCGCGCATCTTCTCGACCGCCTGGTTCAGGGTCAGGCCCTGCACCGCTTCGTCGTCGAGATTGGTGATGATGTCGTTGGCCATGATGCCGGCGCGCGAGGCCGGGGTGTCGTCGATCGGCGAGACCACCTTGATCAGGCCGTCTTCCATGGTGACCTCGATGCCGAGGCCGCCGAACTCACCGCGGGTCTGCACCTGCATGTCGCGGAAGCTCTTGGCGTCCATGTAGCTCGAATGCGGATCAAGGCCGGTGAGCATGCCGCTGATGGCGGATTCGATCAGCTTGGTGTCGTCGGGCTTCTCGACATAGTCGGAGCGCACGCGCTCGAAGACGTCGCCGAACAAATTGAGCTGGCGATAGGTGTCCGCGGTCGCCGCCCGTGCGCTCGAGCCCATGAACACCGCGCGCGGCTGGGTCACGAACAGCGTCAGCGCCGCACCGGTGGCCGCGCTGAGGAGGATAACTGAAGTCTTGCGCATCATCCGCGAACCTTCTCGCCTTCATTTGCGGCCCACCATGGGCCTGGATCGATTGGAGTCCCGTCCTTGCGGAACTCGACATACAGCACAGGTTGACTCGCGTTAGTGGCGAGAATGGAGGCGACTTGGGATGTCGACCCCATGGTCGCGACCGGTTCCCCCGTGAGCACAAACTGTCCAATGTTGACCGAAATGCGCTCCATCCCGGCGATCAGGACATGATACCCGCCACCGGCATTGAGGATCAAGAGTTGTCCATAGCTGCGAAACGGGCCGGCATAGACCACCCAGCCGTCGCACGGCGTCGTGATCTGGGATCCGGGCCGGGTTGCCAAGGAAATGCCTTTTTGCACGCCGCCGACGCCGTCGGAACCGCCAAAGTCCCTGATCTTGTTACCGTTAACCGGAAAAGGCAGCAGGCCCTTGGCTGAGACGAAGGCGATCGCCGGGCTGGTCCGGGACCGGTCCTTGAAAACCGCCGGGCCGGGCTTGGCGTTGGCTGCGGCCTGGCTCGCAGCCGCAGCCTGCTTTGCGGCCTCAGCGGCCTTGGCGGCGCTTTGCAGGTCCTGCTCCATCTTCGCGATCAGGCCCTGGAGATCGCCCACTTGCCTGGACAGCGTGATGGCGCGCGTCTTCTCGGCATCGAGGTCCTTTTCCCGCGAGGCCTGTTGGCGCTGACGTTCGTCGACCAGAGCGGTGAGCCGGGTCTGGTCGTTGCGAACCTTGTCACGGTCGGCGCCGAGCTGATCGCGCTCGGTGGCAATGTTCCTGCGCAAGGCCACGAGTTCGCCGAGCTCGCTCGCGATCCTTTCGGCGCGGCCGCGCAGTTCCGGCACCACCGCGCCGAGCAGCATGGCGGTGCGCAGGGATTGCAGCGCGTCCTCGGGGCGCACCAGGAGCGCCGGCGGCGTGCGCCGGCCGGCGCGCTGGAGCGCAGCCAGGACTTCAACGATGTCGGCGCGGCGCGAATCAAGCGAGGTGCGCATCTCCTGCTCGCGGCCGTTCAGGTTTTGCAGCCGTGCCTCGGCCTCGTCGATCTTGGTCTCGACTGTGCGCACATTGGCGGCGGTGTCGATCAATTGCTGATTGAGCTGGGTGCGATCCTGGCCGAGCGTGGTGATCTCGGCCTTGAGCTTGGCCTGCGCCTCCTCGGCACTCTTCTGCTGCGCGCGGGCGGCTTCCAGCTCCTGCTCGCGTTGCTTGATCGCTTCGGACGAGAGCGCCGCGGCCTGCGGGGCCGGCGTCGCCGTCTGGGCTTGCGCGAGGCTTGCGCCGGCGAAGCCCGCGATCAGCAACACAGTGAGGCTCGGCGCGCGCTGCATCAGTCGAAGAATCGTTTCGTCAGGGCGCGGATCACGCGCGATGGTAGGGATGGCCGGCCAGAATGGTTGCGGCCCGATAAAGCTGTTCCAGAATCATGATGCGGACCATTTGATGCGGCCAGGTCGCCGAGCCGAACGCGATCGCGAGCTTGGCCTTACGGCGCAATTCGGGCGAAAGTCCGTCCGCCCCTCCGATCACGAAGATAGTATGACCGGCGCCCTCGTCGCGCCAGCGCCCGAGATGCCGTGCGAATACGGTGGAGTCGAGATTCTGGCCGCGCTCGTCCAGTGCTACCAGGATCGACTTGTCCGGAATGTGTGCAGCGATCGCGGCGGCCTCTTCGGCCATGCGCGTCGCGGCATCGCGCGCGCGGCTTTCGGAAATTTCATGGACGGTGAGCTCGCGGAAACCGAGCTTGCGGCCGACCTCGTCGAACCGCGCGAAATAGCGGTCGGCAAGCTCCCGTTCGGGGCCCTGCTTCAGCCGGCCCACCGCAATGACAGCAATACGCATGACGTCTTCTGGAAGTCGCGTTTTCAAGACCGCGCGCATCTCGCGCGCGCACGACGCTAGCATGCGCGTCAGCCGATTCGAAATCGGCTCTTAGGTCTCTAGATCGCCTTCGCCGCCCCAGGGCCCTGCGTGTACAATCTCTCGAGATTGTAGAACTCACGGACCTCGGGTCTGAACACGTGCACGATCACATCGCCGGAATCGATCAGCACCCAGTCGCAATTGGGCAAGCCCTCGACATGGATGTTCCTGATGCCGTTTTCCTTGAGGCCCTTCGTGACGTTGTCCGCGATCGCGCCAACGTGCCGGTTGACCCGGCCGGTGGTGACGATCATGTAGTCGGAGTATGCGGATTTGCCGCGAAGGTCGATGGTGACCGTCTCTTCCGCCTTCATATCGTCGAGGCGGGAGAGGATCAGGCTCAGCGTCTTGTCGGCGTCGGGTTGCGCCTTCAAGGCCGCAGCTTTGGTCGATGTTTTACGCGTCGGTTTCGCTACCTTGGGTAAAACAGACTTGGACAATACAGACGTGGCCAGGGACCATTCCTTTCACTGTATCGCGAACACCGAATCCGGTGTTCACCGGTTACACTACATCATGTGGGGTTAAGGGTTTCAATATGCCAGAGAGCCCCCAGCCCCACACTCCGTCTCTCAACTGTGTCTCACTTCGTACCTTTCCAGCTTCCGTCCGAGTTCCGCAGGCCGGTTGAGGAGAGGTTCAGTTTCAACCCTGTCAGGAAGACCCAGGCCGGCGCCCGCCGATCCGCGAGCAATGCGGCCTCCGACTCGGGCACGCGGTAGCGCGCAAGCGCCTTGGCGGCGGGGGAGGCGAGGGCGCGAAAGCTCTGCGGCGGGCGATCGATGACTGCCATCGGCACCTGGGCGGCAATGCGCCGCCAGTCCTGCCAACGATGGAATTGAGCGAGGTTGTCGGCGCCCATAATCCAGACAAAGCGCAAGCCGGTGAGGCGGCGGCGCAACGTGTTGATCGTGTCGATAGTGTAGCGCGTGCGGATGACGGATTCGAGACAGCTCACCTCGATGCGCGGATCGTTCGCGACGTCGCGCGCGGCCTGCATGCGTGCGCCGAGCTCATGCAGCGTGCCGTTCTCCTTCAGCGGATTGCCCGGCGTCACCAGCCACCAGACGCGATCAAGCTGCAGGCGCGTCAGCGCGAACCTGCTGATCGCGCGATGCGCCTGATGCGGCGGATTGAACGAGCCGCCGAGCAGGCCGATGCGCATGCCCTCCGTGTAGGGTGGGATCGCTTGCGCCACGAAACGCGGCACGACGAATTTGTTGCTCAATGCCCGCGCCTCGCGACGTTACGGCCGCGTCTGCCCGGTGCCGTGGACGCGATATTTGAAGCTCGTCAACTGCTCGGCGCCGACCGGACCGCGGGCGTGAAAGCGGCCGGTGGCGATGCCGATCTCGGCACCGAAGCCGAACTCGCCGCCATCGGCGAACTGGGTCGAGGCGTTGTGCAGCACGATCGCGGAATCGACCTCGCTCAGGAATTTCTTCGCGGTGGCCTCATCCTGGCTCACGATCGCATCGGTGTGATGCGAGCCGTGGTTCTGGATGTGCGTGATCGCGCCGTCGACGCCGTCGACCACTTTCGCCGCGATGATCGCGTCGAGATATTCGGTGTCCCAATCGTCCTCGCTCGCAGGCTTTACGCGCGCGTCAGTCTTTTGCACGGCATCGTCGCCGCGCACCTCGCAGCCGGCGTCGATCAGCATCTCGACCAGCGGCTTCAGGCTATTCGCAGCGCCGGCGCGATCGACCAGCAACGTCTCGGCCGCGCCGCAGACGCCGGTGCGGCGCATCTTGGCGTTGAGCACGATCGATTTCGCCATGGCGAGATCGGCGCTGGCATCGACATAGACGTGGTTGACGCCTTCGAGATGCGCGAACACCGGCACGCGCGCTTCTGCCTCGACGCGCGCGACGAGGCTTTTTCCCCCACGCGGCACGATCACGTCGACCGCGCCGTTCAATCCGGACAGCATCATGCCCACCGCGGCGCGGTCGCGCGTCGGCACCAGCGTGATCGCGGCTTCCGGCAGGCCGGCTTCGCGCAGGCCCTGCACCATGCATTCGTGGATCGCGCGGCAGGAGCGGAAGCTGTCGGAGCCGCCGCGCAGGATCACGGCATTGCCGGACTTGAGGCACAGCACGCCGGCATCCGCCGCGACGTTGGGCCGGCTCTCGAAGATCACGCCGACGACGCCGAGCGGCACGCGCACGCGCTCGATGGTCATGCCGTTCGGCCGCTGCCAGCTCTCGGTGACGACGCCGACCGGATCGGTGATGCCGCGCACGATGGCGATGCCCTCGGCCATGCCATCGACGCGCGCCTGCGTCAGCGTCAGGCGGTCGATGAACGAGGAGGTCACGTTGCCGGAGGCGCGGGCCTCCGCGACGTCCTCGGTATTGGCGGCGAGGATGGCGGCCGCGTTGTTGCGGATCGCCCGCTCCATGGCTTCCAGCGCCCGGTTCTTCTGCTCCGGCGGCGCCAGCGCCAGCACGCGCGCAGCCGCGCGGGCCTTGGCGGCGAGATCGGACATCAGCGCCTGGAGATCGGCATTGCCGTCGAGGGCTTTGAGGGGGGCGGCCATGGGTTCAACCTTCTGCTAAGGGCGTGTCCTAGCACGGAAATCCCGCGGCTGCGAAGGGCGGGAAGGGTATGGCTGGGCTTCGGTTGGCGTGTTCGGGGCTCGGCCACTGGCCCAGCCCCGACGTCATGGCCGGGCTTGACCCGGCCATCCACGGCTTGCCCCACGGTACAAAGAACGTGGATGCCCGGGACAAGCCCGGGCATGACGGCGCGGATGCTTTCCGAGCGCTACCCGCCCACCACCAAGTCGTCCCGGTGGATCATCTCGGAACGGCCGCTGATGCCGAGGATGGTCATTACGTCCGGTGACGAGCGGCCCTTGATCCGTTCGGCATCCTCGGCGTCGTAGGCGATCAGGCCGCGGCCGACTTCGCTGGTGTCGGGGCCGCGCACGATCACGGCGTCGCCGCGGGCGAACTGGCCCTCGACCTTGATCACGCCGGCCGGCAGCAGGCTGGCGCCGGCGCGCAGCGCCGCAACCGCGCCGGCGTCGATCGTGATCGTGCCCTTCGGCTCCAGCGAACCCGCGATCCAGCGCTTGCGCGAGGTGATGGGATTGGCGGGGGTCAGGAACCAAGTGCAGCGGCCGCCATCGGCGATCGCCTGCAGGGGGTGCTCGATCTTGCCCGAGGCGATCAGCATATGCGTGCCGCCGGTGGTGGCGATCTTTGCCGCCTCGACCTTGGTGCGCATGCCGCCGCGCGACAGTTCGGACTCGGCGTCGCCCGCCACCGCCTCGATCTCCGAGGAGATGCTCTCGACCACCGGAATCAGCTTTGCGTTCGGATTGTTCTTCGGCGGAGCGTCGTAGAGGCCGTCGATGTCGGAGAGCAGCACCAGCAGGTCGGCGCTCGCCATGGTGGCGACGCGCGCGGCGAGGCGATCATTGTCGCCGTAGCGGATCTCGTTGGTGGCGACCGTGTCGTTCTCGTTGATCACGGGGATGGCTCGCCACTCCAGCAGCTTGCCGATGGTCGAGCGCGCATTGAGATAGCGGCGGCGCTCCTCGGTATCCTGCAGCGTCACCAGAATCTGGCCGGCGCCGATGCCGTGAGCGCCGAGCACCTCCGACCAGATCCGCGCCAGTTCGATCTGGCCGACGGCGGCGGCGGCCTGGCTTTCTTCCAGCTTCAGCGGGCCGCGCGGCAGTTTCAGCCGGCTGCGGCCGAGCGCGATCGAGCCCGAGGAGACGACGAGGACATCGCGTCCCTCGCGATGCAGCTTGGCCATGTCGGCGGCGAGCGCGGCGAGCCAGGACGCGCGCAGCTCGCCCTTGTCGGAATCGACCAGCAGCGCGGAGCCGACCTTGACGACGATGCGGCGGAATTGACTGAGTTGCGGGCTGGCCATGGCGCGTGCGACGAATTGCTCTGCATTGGAGACGGCGGAGCGAAAGCGGCGCCGATGAGGCTGCTTTTGCAGCAGGACGATGGCCGGCGCAAGGCGGCCGGCATGGTAAACGGCACCAACGTCGGCCTTGTCCCGGGCGCCCGGCAGGCTCTAATGCCGCCAACCAGAATCGGCTCAGAAGGGGAAACGAATGGATCGCCGCAAGTTCATGGCCGGATGTCTCGGACTGCCGCTGCTGGCGCAGGCAGGTGGGGCGGAAGCCCAGGCCGGGCTGACCAAGATCATCTTTCCGTTTGCGGCAGGCGCAGGCGGCGACACGCTGTGCCGGCTGGTGGCGCAGGAAATCGCGCCGGTGCTGCAGCGGACGATCGTGGTCGAGAACCGCACCGGCGGCGACGGCCTGATCGGCATCAAGGCGGTGAAGGGCGCCAGCGCCGACGGCAGCATGGTGCTGGTGACGACCGGCCCCACCATGTACTTGCTGCCGATGGTGGAGACGACGCCGAGCTTCGACACGGCGAAGGATTTCATGCCGGTGTCGCTGCTGGCGCGGTTCGAATTCGCGCTCGTGATCGGCCCGGCGATCGCGGTCAAGGATTTCAAGGAATTTGTCGCGTGGCTGAAGGCGCATCCCGACAAGGCGACGTTCGGCGTGCCGAGCAACGGCACGATCCCGCATTTCATGGGCTCGAAGCTCGAGAAGGAGCTCGGCATTTCCCTGAGCCGCGTGCCCTATCGCGGCAGCGCGCCGATCCTCAACGATCTCATCGGCGGCCACATGCCGTTCGGCATCACGACGCTGGCCGATGCGCTGCCGCAGCATCGCGCCAGGGGCGTTACGATCCTCGCCGTGTCGAGCGCCGAGCGGTCGCCGTTCGCGCCTGACGTTCCGACACTGAAGGAGAGCGGCATCGATCTCGTCGCGGATGCCTGGTACGGCATGTGGCTTCCCGCCGGCAGCCCGCCGGAGTTCGCAAGCAAGCTCAGCGCAGCCGCCGGTGCCGCGCTCGCCAAGCCCGAGGTGAAGGAGCGGCTCACCGCGATCGGCCTGATCCCGGTCGGCAGCACTGCGGACGGGCTATCCAAGGAGCTCGCCGCGAACACGGCGTTCTGGCAGCCGATCGTCAAGGCGACGGGGTACAAGATCGAGAATTGAGGCGGCGCGCCCTGCACTCTTCCGTCATCCTGATTGCTTGTGAGATTATTTCTCGTCATTCCGGGGCGCGACGAAGTCGCGAGCCCGGAATCCATCGGGCCGCAGCGGCGGCTGTGCAATGGATTCCGGGCTCGCGCTGACGCGCGCCCCGGAATGACGTGGGGAGAGAGCGGAGCCTGCTATCAGCGCATCACATGAGGAGCCGCTTAAGCACCTCCTCACCATGAGGGGCCTATAGCTTCGCGCGCTGAGCGATTCCGTCCTGGATTGCCGCCAGCTCTTTCTCGTCCCAGATGCCAATCAAAATGCCGCCCTTCACCTGGAGCTGGTTGTCGGCATAGGCCGCGATCTTCTCACGGGGTGTGGTGATGTGATCGTTGGGGTGCAGCGCCCAGTCGAACAGCTCCGCCTGAAGCCGCGCAATGATGCCGGCGCATTCGGGATCATCGCCGCGATCGACGAATTCCTGCGGGTCGGTTTCGAGGTCATAGAGCATCGGGCGGAAGCCGGAGGCGTGGATATATTTCCAGCGGCCGTCGAACACCATGAACAGGCGGCAGCGCTCGATCGGCTGGTTCAATTTCAGCCGCACGTCCTGCATGGCGTAGTCGTACTCGGAGAACGCCACCTTGCGCCAGTCGGACGGCCTCTCGCCGCGCAGCAGCGGCAACAGCGAACGGCCCTCGAGAATGTGCGCCGGCACCTTGCCGCCGAAATAATCGACGAATGTCGGCGCGAGGTCGATTCCCTCGACCAGCGCATCGCTGCGCGTGCCGCGCGTGGCGTCGGCCTCTTTCGACGGATCGATGACGATCAGCGGGATCTTTGCCGACTGCTCATGGAACAGATCCTTCTCGCCCATCCAGTGATCGCCGAGATAATCTCCATGATCGGAGGTGAACACGATCATGGTCGTCTCCAGCAGGCCGCGTTCCTCCAGGAACTGCATCAGCACGCCCATCTGATCGTCGATCTGGGTGATCAGGCCCATATAGGTCGGGATCACCTTCTCGCGGGCGTCGTCGCGCGCCATGTTGCGAGAGTAGCGCATGTCCATGTAGGCGCCGAACACCGGATGCGCGTTCTGCCGCTCGCGCTCGGAGCGGATCACCGGAATCATGTCCGCCGTCTTGTACATGCTGGCGTAGGGTTCGGGCGCGATATAGGGCCAGTGCGGCTTGATGTAGGACAGATGCAGGCACCACGGCCGGCCGTCGGTCTCGGCCTCGCTGATGAAGTCCATCGCGCGCCGCGTCATGTAGGGCGTCTCGGAGTGCTCGTCCGGCACGCGCGCGGCCTTGTCGGCGTGCACCAGCAGCCAGCCGTTCTGCAGACTGCCATCTTCCGCCGCGCCTGAATTCGCCCAATGCTCCCAGGGATTGGTGGCTTCGAATCCCTGCTTGCGGAGATACTCATCGTATTTCGGGCGCGGCCGTCCGGTCGGATGCAGGCCGTCGTCGCGCTCATAAGGCTCAAAACCGCACTCGGCGACGTGCACGCCGATGATCGATTCCGGCGGGATGCCGAGCATCTTCATGCCTTCGAGATCGGGCGCCATGTGGGTCTTGCCGACCAGCACGTTGCGCACGCCGATCTTCTTCAGGTGATCTCCGAGCGTGGGCTCTCCGACACGCAGTGGCCAGCCGTTCCAGTGCGAGCCGTGCGAGCGCATGTAGCGCCCCGTGTAGAACGACATCCGCGACGGGCCGCAGATCGGCGACTGCACATAGGCGTTGGTGAAGAGCACGCCGCGCTTCGCCATGGCGTCGATGTTGGGCGTCTTGAGCGTCGGATGGCCGGTGCAGCCGAGATAGTCGTAGCGAAGCTGGTCGCACATGATCCAGAGAACGTTCTTCGCGCGCGCCATGCCCTGCCCCTGCTTCTTCTTGATTGCCGGATGCTGCGCTATCGCGCCAGCGAAGACAAGCGGGCCGGACTCAACGCTCGACGTCGACCGACCACGGCTCTGCTTCGGCGGCGCTCTTGGCCTTGCTCGACACCGGGCTTTCGCCAATCACGTCGGCAAGTGCGCGCAGCGCTTCCTTGACGCCCTGGCCGGTCGCGCCCGCGAGCAGCAGCGGCGTCTTCTTGGCGGCGCGCTTCAAGCGGTCCTTCTGCTTCTTCAACTCGTCCGGCTCGACCGCGTCGATCTTGTTCAGCGCGACGATCTCGATCTTGTCGGTGAGCTGTCCGCCATAGGCATCGAGCTCCTTGCGTACAGTCTTGTACGCCTTGCCGGCATGCTCGCAGGTTGCATCGACGAGATGCAGCAGCACGCGGCAGCGCTCGACATGGCCGAGGAAGCGATCGCCGAGACCTGCGCCTTCGTGCGCGCCCTCGATGAGACCTGGAATGTCGGCCAGCACGAATTCGCGGCCATCGGCATTCACGACGCCGAGCTGCGGATGCAGCGTGGTGAAGGGATAGTCGGCGATCTTCGGCCGGGCGGCGCTGACCGCGGCCAGGAAGGTCGACTTGCCGGCATTGGGCAGGCCGACGAGGCCGGCATCCGCGATCAGCTTCAGCCGCAGCCAGATCCAGCGCTCCTCGCCGGGCTGGCCGGGATTGGCGTTGCGCGGAGCGCGGTTGGTCGAGGACTTGAAATGCGCGTTGCCGAAGCCGCCATTGCCGCCCTCGGCCAGCACGAATTTTTCGCCGACCTTGGTGAAGTCGTGAATGAGCGTCTCGCGGTCCTCGTCGAAGATCTGCGTGCCCACAGGGACCTTCAGCACGATCGCCTTGCCGTTGGCGCCGTGGCGGTCCGAACCCATGCCGTTCTCGCCCTTCTGGGCCTTGAAGTGCTGCTGGTAGCGGTAGTCGATCAGCGTGTTGAGCCCGTCGGCGACCTCGATGATGACATTGCCGCCGCGGCCGCCATTGCCGCCGGAGGGGCCACCGAACTCGATGAACTTCTCGCGGCGGAACGCCACGCAGCCGTTCCCGCCGTCACCGGAGCGGATATAGACCTTTGCTTCGTCGAGGAATTTCATGGGTCATAGGTAGGCCAGCCGGGCACGCCCGGCAACCCGAACTTGCCCGTGAATCGGCCGAATTTCGACGATTTTCGCCCGTTGCTTAACCTGTCGGCCGGCGGCGGATCAGGAATTTCTGCGTGCCCTCCAGCACCAGCTCCCTGCGCTGGTTGAACACGGTGCTCGTCAGGGTCACGACGCCGGTCGAGCGTCCCGGCGCCAGCTCGGTGACCTCGAGCGCGGGATAGATGGTGTCGTCGGCGAACACGGGCTTGAGGAACCGGCTGGACTGTTCGAGGAAGCCGACCAGGGACTCCTCGACCATGAACGGGAAGAGGCCCGCGCCGGGCGCGGTGTGGATCAGCGTCTGAAACCCGTGCGCAAGCAGATGCGGCATGCCGCGGGCGCGGCAATATTCGACATCGTAATGCACCGGATGGGTGTCGCCGCTCGCGGTCTGGAACGCCGCGAACACCGCCGAGGTCTGGGTCCGGCTCGGCAGCACGAAGCGCTCGCCGACCACGAAATCTTCAAACCAGCGTTGCTGGGAGATCATGCGGTGCTGGGCCGGATCGAACTCGGTCATGTCTTTGGCTCTTTGTCGGTGAACACCTATCGCTACCGCGATGCGAAGGGTGCGACAATCCGTTCAATTCGCTCGCCGTGGGCTTGTCCGGCGCGCCTGCGCCATTAAAACGGCTGCAAGCGACTCTAGTCGCCGGTTCCTGACGCTCTCTCCGCTCGTCATTGCGAGCGCAGCGAAGCAATCCAGTCTGTCTCCGCGGAAACGGACTGGATTGCTTCGTCGCAAGAGCTCCTCGCAATGACGGGTTTTCCACGAACGACAGCAATGTCCCTCTTCAAGAATCTCTCCGCTTATGACGACCGCTCCGCGCGCCTCGCCGGCATCGCGCTGATGGTGCTGTCGATCTTCATGTTCTCGTTCGGCGACGCCATGGGCAAGTTCCTGGTCGGGACTTATTCGGTGGGGCAGCTCCTGTTTCTGCGTGCCTGTGCGGCGCTGGTTCTGCTGACGCCGCTGATCTGGCGGCAGCGCCGTGGTTTCCTGAACCTGGAGCGGCCATGGCTGCAGCTCTTTCGCGTCACGCTGTCGACGCTGGAGGTGGCGGCCTTCTTTCTCGCGACCGTCTATCTGCCGCTCGCCGACGTCATCACCTACTATCTCGCCGGCCCCATCTTCGTCACCGCGATGTCGGCGCTGTTCCTGGGTGAGAAGGTGGGCTGGCGGCGCTGGACGGCGATCCTGATCGGCTTCTGCGGTGTCTTGATCGCGCTGCGCCCCTCGGCGCAGACGATCAGCCTGCCGGCGCTGATCGCGCTCGGCGGCAGCCTGTCGTTCGCGACCTTGATGCTGATCACGCGCAGCCTGCGCAAAACGCCCGACATCGTGATGGCGTCATCGCAGTTTGTCGGAACGTTCCTGCTCGGCGCAGTGCTGTCGGCATTTCACTGGGTGCCGCCGACCAAGGGCAGCCTCGTGATCTTCGCGCTGGCGGGCTGCGTCTCGGTGACGGCGCTGTTCTGCGTCAACCGCTCGCTCAAGCTCGCGCCGGCCAGCGTCGTCGTGCCCTATCAATATTCGATGATCGTCTGGGCCGTGATCTTCGGCTTCGTCGTGTTCGGCGATGTGCCGCAGATCGCCACCATCGTCGGCGCCGCCATCATCATCGGCGCTGGCCTCTACATCTATTTGCGCGAACGCGATCTCGGCCGGCAGGACGAGCAGGTGAATCCGCCGGTTTGATGCTTATCCTCCCCTGGAGGGCAGGGGAATCGCATGTGGGCCTGTGGCGCGAACGCGCTCGGGCCTTCATGGTTCGAGACGCGCCGTAAGGCGGAGCCCGCCTACAGCGGGCGTCTCGAAGGATGGGCCGCAACGCGGCTGCCTACCAAACTCTCTTTCATATGCGACGCCCCTACCCTCCAGGGGAGGGGGGTCAGCAGCCCCTACCTCACCCTTCTCGCACTGCTCCAGCTCTTCAGCGACGACCACACCCCGCGGGTCAGGCGGAAGCAGTCGACGGGGGTGGAGGAGCCGAGCGACAGGAAGCGGTGAAGCTGAACGCCGCTCCACTGGAAGCCGCACTTCTCCAGCACGTTGCGCGAGGTCGGATTGGTGACGCGGGCACCGGCATAGAGGTGGTCGTCGTCGAACTCCTCGAAGAAGAAGTCGATCGCGCCGCGAGCCGCTTCGGTGCCAAAGCCCTTGCCCCAGTGCTCGACGCCGAGCCAGTAGCCGAGTTCGGCATTGTCGGGGATGGAGCAGTCGATGCCGACCATGCCGACCGGTGTGGTGTCGTGCTCGATCAGGAACACGGTCTCACTGCCGAGCTCGGCGGTGGCGCGAACGAATTCGACGGCGTCATCAGCCGAATAGGGGTGCGGCAGGCGGCGGGTGTTCTCCGCGATGCGGCGATCGTTGGCAAGTTGGGCGATGGTCCTGACGTCGGCAAGCGTCGGGCGGCGCAGTGTCAGCCGCTCGGTGGCGACGACGCTCGGTCTCGCCTCTCGCAAGGTCGCACTCGAAAAATCCTGCAACATCTTCGGCTCCGTCAAAGTCACTAAGTCAACGAAAAGGGGAGGCCGGTTTCCCGCCTCCCCTGGAGCCTATTTCTGGACTCCGCCGGTTTGGTCAGGACCCGGCGGACTCCAAATTTGATCCACCGTCTATTCAGCCGCCTCTGCGATCGGGAGTACCGATACGAAGGTGCGGCCGTTGGCTTTAGCCTGGAACGCAACGCGACCTTCCACCTTGGCGAACAGAGTGTGGTCCGTGCCCATGCCGACATTAAGGCCGGGATGCCAGGTGGTGCCGCGCTGACGCGCAATGATGTTACCGGGAATCACGCGCTCCCCGCCGAACACCTTGATGCCAAGGCGCTTGCCCTTCGAATCGCGTCCGTTACGCGATGAACCGCCTGCTTTTTTATGAGCCATAGCTCGTCTCCGAAATCCTGCGTATTTCTAGATCAATTCCTTGACGGAATCATTTCACAATTTCTCACGCATCAATTCGTGAATTGGCGTGATCAATTTATTCGGCGGCTTCCTTCGCCACCTTTTCCTTCTTCGGACGCGGGCCCTTGGTAGGCTTGGCGTTGTCCGTCAGGATCTCGGTGACGCGGAGCACCGTGATCTCGTCGCGGTAGCCACGCTTGCGGCGCGAATTCTTGCGGCGGCGCTTCTTGAAGGCGATCACCTTCGGGCCGCGCTTGTGGTCGAGCACCTCGGCCGCAACGGATGCACCGGCGACCGTCGGGACGCCCAGGACCGGCGTGTCGCCGCCGACCACCAGAACTTCATTCAACTGCACGATCGTGCCGACTTCGCCGGCGATCTTGCCAACTTCCAAGACATCATCCGGAACGACACGGTACTGCTTGCCGCCGGTTTTGATGACTGCGAACATCGTTTTTTTCCTTCGTGTTCAATCCCGGCCTCTGGACGCGGAGGCGTCCGGGTCGGCTTTTTGTCAGTCGCTATGGGTTTACGATTTTTGCGCGGCTGGGGTATCCCATTGAGAAACCACGCAAAAGCAAGCGGCGCGAGAACTCCCGCGCCGGATGGCCGGACTTATAGCCGCTTAAGGCCCCGAGTCAAGGAAAACCCGGGCGAAAACGGCCCGAATCTGAAGGATTTGGCCGGCTTTTCATGGCCCCGACCTGCTTAGGGATAAATGGCCGCGGCTGCAACCAACGAGTTCCCCCACCGTTGTCCCCGGCATTTCCAAGCGGGCAAGGGCTCCCAATGGCAACAGACGAATTGGTCAAGACCACGGGCATCGCCAACCACGGCGCGGGCCGCCTGCCGTCGGTGGATGTCGACAGCTTCAACATCGAGATGAAGGACGACGACGGCTTTCTCGGCGATCGCGCCAGCAAGGGCGCGTTTCGCGAGATACTCGACCGTTGGCGCAAGCCGCTGCGCAAGACCGGCGAGGACCCGTTCGGCAAGGAGCCGTCGGAGAGCATCAGCAAGAAGACGCTGGATGCGATGCTGGTCGGCGACGACACCGAAGCCTCCGCCGTGGTGCATAGCGCGATCGAGGACTTTGCCCAGGAGCTCGCCTATGTCACGCGCCGCTTCCTCAAGTCGAAGGCCTGGGCCAAGACCGAGCGGATCGTGGTCGGCGGCGGCTTTCGCGATTCCCGGCTCGGGGAGCTCGCGATCGCACGCGCCGAGATCATCCTGAAATCCGATGGGTTCAAGATCGACATGCTGCCGATCGGCCACCATCCGGACGAGGCGGGCCTGCTCGGCGCGCTGCATCTGGCGCCATCCTGGATTTTCGAGGGTTACGACGGCATTCTCGCCGTCGATATCGGCGGCACCAATATCCGCTGCGGCGTGGTCGAAACCTCCTGGAAGAAGGCGAAGGATCTCTCGAAAGCCTCGGTCTGGAAGGCCGAGCTGTGGCGTCATGCCGATGATGAGCCGACCCGCGAAGGCGCGGTGAAACGGCTGACCAAGATGCTGAAGGGATTGATCGAAGAAGCCGACAATGAGGGCCTCAAGCTCGCGCCGTTCATCGGCATCGCCTGTCCCGGCGTGATCAAGGAGGACGGCTCCATCGAAAAGGGCGCGCAGAACCTGCCGGGCAATTGGGAGAGCAGCAAATTCAACCTGCCGGCGAGCCTGATCGAAGGCATCCCGCAAGTCGGCGAGCACGACACCGCGATCCTGATGCACAATGACGGCGTGGTTCAGGGGCTCTCCGAGGTGCCGTTCATGCAGGATGTCGAGCGCTGGGGCGTGCTCACCATCGGCACCGGGCTCGGCAATGCGCGCTTCACCAACCGCCGCAAGGAGAGCGGCAACGGAAAAGACAAGGACCGGGATTCTACGGAGAACGGCAAGAAAAAGAGCAAGAACGACAAGGAGTAACCTTGACTGGTTAGGTTAAGGACCGGATTGCGTTGCGGCGCACCGGCCGCACGTTAGGGTCGAATCGTCGCTTCACCTGGCCGGCGAAGCCGCCCTTCCCGGCTAGCATTTCAATGAGCGATACGGGACCGCCAGTGTTTACCGCGTCTGGCGGTCCCACCCCATTTCGGGGTCAGCTCCAGCCTATCCGCTGAAAGAATGTCGCGATCTCGCTCGCCGCACGCTCCGGATTCTCGCGATGCGGGAAATGTCCGACATCCCCGAACATCGCGAGATCGAAATCGCCAAAAGTCTCGCCCAGCCGATCGGTCCAGGCATAGGGAAACAGCGGATCGTGCTCGGCCCAGCGGATGCAGGTCGGCACGGCGATCGGCGGAAGCTGTGGCGTCTCGCCCTGCATCATCTTGATTCGGGCCGCATGCGCGGCGCGATAATACGCAAAGCCGCCGGCGAGATTGCCGTCCTTGACGAAGTTGTCGGCGAAATCGTCGAGCACCTCATCGAAGGCGTCCTTGCGGTGAGCCCAGCCTTTGAGGAAGTGACTGACGTAGAGACGGCAGCTTTCGCGGTTCGCGCCGACGAGCCGCGGTGCCATCTCCATCTGGTGGAAGGACTGATACCAGATGTGGTTGAGCCGGTCGGGCGCCGCCATACGCGGCCCGATGCCGGGATAGACGAAATCGAAGAAGAACAGCCCGGCGAGCCGCTCGGGTGCCTGCCGAGCCAAGGGCTGCATCACCGCGCCGCCGACGTCATGGCCGACCACGCCGAATCGCGCGATGTCAAGCCCGTCCATCAGCGCCAGCATGTCCGCCGCATGGCCATCGGCACCGTACGGCCCGTCCGGCTTGTCGCTGTCGCCAAAGCCGCGCAGATCGGGCGCGATCAGCGTGAATCGGTCCGCAAGCCGCGCCATCACCGGCTCCCAGGTCAGCCAGAATTCCGGCCAGCCATGCAGCAAAAGCAGCGGTTTGCCGGTGCCGGCGCGGACCAGGTGGAAACTGGCGCCATTGGCCTTGATCGTCAGATGCTCCATGGCGGTTCCCTTGGGATGAAGGCAGAGAGCAGTAAAGAGGCGGCGGATTTTCGCCTTTCGCGCCTTGTCTGGCCCGCCATCCTCGCCTATTACACGCCCCGACCACAGGGGTTCCTGCCCCTCATCGGCACCCAAGGAGAGGTGGCAGAGTGGTTGAATGCACCGCACTCGAAATGCGGCATAGGTGCAAGCCTATCGGGGGTTCGAATCCCTCCCTCTCCGCCATCATGTGTCTGATCTTCCCTTCCGCTTAAGACCCTCGCCCGGATCGCTGCGCGAGAGCTGCCCGCGCCGTCGAGACAAACGCCTGTGCAGCCGGCGACAGTGTTCGTCCTTGCCGCTGCAGCAGCGACACCGGGCGGGTGATGGCCGGGCGCACCAGAGGCCTTGCGATCAGCGTCGGAAACTGGTCGGCCGGCAGCATGGTCGCGGGAAGGATGGCAAGGCCCAGTCCCTGCGCCGTCATCGCGAGCGCCGTATTGATCAGCGTCACTTCATAGGTTGGGGTGAGGCGCTTGCCCTGTGGGCCCAGCGCCTGATCGATCTGCATGCGGATTCGCGTCTCGCGTCGCATCGCGATCGTCGGCCGCTCCGCCAGCTCGTCCCATGTCAGCGAACGCCGCGCGGCGAAGTCGGCGGTGCGCCGGCCGATCGCGCTCAGCCGCCCGCGGGTCAGCGTCTCGACCGTCATCTCCGCGATCTCGCCTTCGACGCTGCCGATCGCGAACTCCGCATCGGTTGCGATCATGCGCGGAACGAGATCGTCGGCTGCGACGTCGCGCATGTCGATCTCGATGTCGGGATGGGCCGCGCGGAAGCGCGAGAGCACGGCCGGCAGCAGCGCCGATGCGGCGCCGGCTGAGGCGACAAAGGCGACGCGGCCGGCGCGCGCCTGTGCGAGGTCGCGCATGCGCCGTGACAGGCCCAGCGCGTCGTTCAGCATGCGTTCGGCGGACTGAAAGGCGTCGTGGGCCGCCAGCGTCGGCTGCACCGAACGCGTGGAGCGATCGAACAGCTTTACGCCGAGCTGGCTTTCGAGCTGCTGGAGCAACAGGCTCGCCGCCGATTGCGTGATCCCGAGCTCGCGCGCAGCCCGCGTGATGCTGCGCGTGCGATAGACTCCAGTGAAGGCCCGTAGCTGCCGCAAGGTGACATTCATAGGCAAAGCTCATGAATTGATGAGTTCTTTCCGTCTTATCTCATAAGTGATCTTGCAATAAAATGCATGCTGCGCAAGCGGCGAAGTCCGCGGCCATGCAAGGGGATGGAGACGATGAGGACGCAGGTATTGGTCGTGGGCGCCGGGCCCGTGGGATTGACCGCGGCCATGGATCTGGCTTCGCGCGGGATCGACGTCGTCGTCGCGGAGATCCGCCACGCCGGCGATCCGCCCAACGTCAAATGCAATCACGTGTCGGCGCGCTCGATGGAAATCTTCCGCCGGCTCGGCGTGGCCGCAAAGCTGCGCGCGGCAGGGTTGCCCGCGGACTTCCCGAACGATTGCTCCTACCGGACCACTGCGACCGGCATCGAGCTCTGCCGCATCGACATCCCCTCCCGCGCACGCCGCTACGGCGCAACCGGCGGCCCCGACACCTGGTGGCCGACGCCCGAGCCGCCGCACCGGATCAACCAGATCTATCTCGAGCCGATCCTGTTCAGCCATGCGGCGGCCCAGCCGCGCATCACCATTCTGGCGCGCACCGAAATCGTGGCGATCGAACAGGGCGACGACGACGTGGTCGCGCTGGCCCGCGATCTCGACAGCGGCAGCACGCTCCGCATCGAAGCCAGCTTTGTCATCGGCTGTGACGGCAGCCGTTCGCAGGTTCGCAAATCGATCGGGGCCAGCCTGTCCGGGACGCCGGTGATCCAGCGCGTGCAATCGACCTATATCGAAGCCCCAGCGCTCAAGGAGCTGATGGGGGCGCACAAGCCGGCCTGGATGGTGCTCTCGCTCAACCCGCGCCGCTCGGGCACGACGGTTGCAATCGACGGTCACGACCGCTGGCTGATCCACAATCATCTGAAGCCCGACGAGCCGGAGTTCGACTCGGTCGATCGCGACTGGTCCATCCGCGCCATCCTCGGTGTCGATGAGCGCTTCGAATACCGCGTTCTCAGCAAGGAGGATTGGGTCGGGCGTCGGCTGGTGGCCGATCGCTTCCGTGACCGCAGGGTCTTCATCTGCGGCGACGCCGCGCATTTGTGGATGCCCTATGCCGGCTACGGCATGAATGCGGGCATCGCCGATGCCGTTGATCTCTGCTGGCAATTGGCGGCGCATTTGAACGGGTGGGCGCCGGCTTCGATCCTCGATGCTTACCAGGCGGAGCGCCAGCCCATCACCGAGCAGGTGTCGCGCTTTGCGATGGACCATGCGATGAAGATGATGGCGCAGCGCGGCGGCGTCTCGGCGGAGATCGAGGACGACACGCCGCGCGGCCACGCGGCGCGCGCAGCGCTTGCGAAAGCGGCCTACGATCTCAACGTGCAGCAATATTGCTGCGCCGGCCTCAACTTCGGCTACTACTACGACGCCTCGCCGATCATCGCCTATGACGGCGAAACTCCGCCGGCTTACGCGATGGGCAGCTTCACGCCCTCCACCGTGCCGGGCGCGCGTGCGCCGCATCTGTTCCTGCGCGACGGACGATCGCTCTACGATGCATTCGGAGTGGGTTACACGTTGCTGCGGTTCGACCCGGCGATCGACGTGACGCGGCTGCTGTCTGCCGCGAAAGAGCGCGGCGTGCCGCTCGCGCTGGTCGACGTCGCGCCGGACGAGGCGAACGGCGCCTATGCCGAGAAGCTCGTGCTCGCGCGGCCCGACCAGCACATCGCCTGGCGCGGGCAGGCCGCGCCCGAGAATCCGCAAGTCCTGCTGACGCGCATCACTGGTGCTGCGGCATAAAGGGCGTCAAGCTGCCGGCCTGACGGCCGTTGGTGACAAATATAAGAACGCATCGAGGAGGGGAACGTGTTTCACGTTGCAAGGCGCTGCATTCTGGCGCTGCTGTCGGGCGCGGTTTTCGCCGTGCTGCCGCTGGAGACCGGTGAAGCGGCCTATCCGGAGCAATTGATCAAGATCGTCGTGACCTTCCCGCCCGGCGGCAGTGCCGATACCGTCATCCGTGCGCTCGAACCGGTCGTCACCGCCGAGCTCAAGCAGAGCCTCGTGATCGAGAACCGCGCCGGGGCAGGGGGCAACATCGGCATGGCCGCGGTCGCGCAGGCAAGGCCCGACGGCTACACACTCGGCGTCGCGCCGGCAGGCGCGCTGACGGTCAATCCGCATCTCAATCCGGCAATGCCGTTCGATCCCAAGGATCTCGCGCCGATCACGTTGCTTGCGGAGATTCCCTTCGTGCTCGTCGCGTCCGCGGACATCCCTGCGCACACCGCGGCCGAGACGATCGCGCTCGCCAAGGCCAAGCCGGGCGCGCTGTCGATCGGCCATGGCGGCAATTCGACGGTGATGCATCTGACGGCCGCGCTGTTCACGCAGAAGGCGGGGATCAGCATGGAGCTGGTGCCGTATCGCGGCACCGCACCGGCAACGGTCGACGTCCTTGCGGGGCATGTCCCCTTCGCGGTGCTGGACATCCCTGCATCGAGGCAACTCATCCTCGAGGGCAGGCTCAACGCGATCGGCGTTTCCTCGGCGCGCCGCCTTGCATCCTTGCCCGACGTGCCGACTCTCGCCGAGAGCGGCATCACGGGCTTCGAATCCGTAGGCTGGTTCGGGCTCGTTGCTCCGGCCGGCACGCCGGCCGACATCGTCACAAGGCTCAACGAAGCCTTCGTGAAGGCCCTGAAAGACCCGTCGGTGGTCGAGAAGATCCGGACCCTCGGCGCAGAGCCCGCCCCGACTTCGCCCGAGCAGTTCGGCCGCTTCATTCGGAGCGAAAGCACAAAATGGGAAAAGCTCATCAACGAAGCGGGCATCAAGGCGAACTAGACGCGTGGCCTCATAAACCGCGCCGCAGTCGGAACGTATATGAGTCCGCCGTGATCCTGATAGCGGCGCTATAACGGACCTCGCCGCAGGCCGAGGTGGCGCCAAGACCGGACACGCAAACCACCCCCGCGCTGATCTGGAAGCACATTGGCGTAGGCATGGGGGCTACATTCCGCGGACCGAGTCCGCGGAAGCACGCATCGCTCTACCGCGCTGGCGCGCGCATGGATGCCGGCTGGCCTGGCAACTTCAGCCTGGGCCCTGCCTCGGTCAGCTTGCCGCCAGCGAGGTCAAACACCTGCAGGTCCTGGTCGATATAGTTGGCCACATACAGGTAGTCGCTGTTCGGGCTGTAGACGACGCCCTCCGGCAGGCCACCGAGCGGCGCACGCGCAGTTACCGTCAGCTTGCCGCCGGCGCCGATCGACATCAGAACGAGTTCGCCACCTTTGGTCTTGAACCAGTCGCTGTCCTTGGCCGAGGTGCCGAGCAGCAGCGGGGTGGCCGCGGTCTTCCCATCGGGCGCGATGGCGAAGCCTTCCGGTCCGATACCAGGGGTCATCACGTCGACCACGTGGGGATGGGGGCCCGTCGCTTCGATAATCACCGCGGCATCGGCGTTGTTCTTCTGTGCGCCGGTGTTGGATGCGATGACGTACTTGCCGTCTGGCGTGATGTCGATGTTGTAGGGATTGAATGCCGATGGAATGTCCATCGACTTGTCGTAGGTCACGTTTTGTCCATCGATCGCCAACACGCCGATCTTGTTCACGAGGTTGAGGCAGACGAAGGCGCGTTTGCCGTCGGGTGCGATGACAACGGCAGCAGCCTGCTGTTCCACCGGTACCTCGCCGATCGCCTTGACCGTCGAACCCTGGATCGAGACAACAGAGACACTCTTGCCGTCTCGGTTGGCAATCAATGCGAGGTCGCCCTTCCTTGAGATCGATAGACCGGACGGCTGGCGCCCGACGGTCACCGTGTCGATCAACTTCGGCGGATCCGCCGTGAGGTCAATCACGTACAGTTTGTCATCCGGGACCGTTTTCCAGGAGCTCCCCTCCTGGATGTGAACCACGGAATTGGCGACCAGGCCCAGCCTGCCGTCTGGTGTGATCTGGAGGTTCGTGGGCGGGCCCAGCAGAGAGTTCGCCAGTGGCAAGCTGGCGCGAATCCTGGGTTTGGCCGGGCTGGAGACGTCTACAACCAGCACGGCATCGTTACCCGGAGCCCCATTCATCTGGCCCTCGGGACCATAGGTGATCTTGCTGTCGAGGCCGATCAGGATGTCGTTGGTTCCAGCGATCGCCGCGCCGCTGCCGACGAGGCCGACCAGGCACGTGGCGCAAAAAGCACTGCGTAATTTCATGATGTGTTTTCTCCCCACCTGGCCCAATTCTGGATGAGCCTGCTTCTCAACCGTATCTCAGCCTTTACGGCTTGCAACTATTACTGCGCCGACGCGGCGGGGACTTTCGTTAGAGCCCCGCGCCGTTCGCCTTCAACGCCCGCCGCATCACATCCCACATCCGCGGATCGCTCATTTGCGCCACGTTGAACCGCAGGAAGCTCGTCGCCGTCTGCGCCACGCTGAAGACGTTGCCCGGCGCCAGCACCACATCCTCCTCGAGGGCCGCGCGCGCGACTTGCGTCGCGTCCCGTCCGTCAGCGAGGCGGCACCAGAGGAAGATGCCGCCGCGCGGCATCAGCCACGGCTCGATGCCCAAAGCCTGAAGTTTCCGCGCCACGTCACGCCTTGCGCGCGCGAGCTTTTGCCTGAGCTCGTCCATGTGCTTGCGGTAGCCGCCGCCGGCCAGCACTCTTGCGATCATCTCGGTGGCGACCGGGCTCGGGCCGCCGAAGCTGGTCGCGACCTGGAGGTCGACGAGATGCTCGATCCAGTCGGCGCGCGCAGCGATGTAGCCGCAGCGCACCGAGGCCGAGAGCGTCTTGGAGAAACTGCCGATACGGATCACGCGGGCGAGCCCGTCGAGCGCGGCGAGGCGCGGCGATCGCTCCGGCTCGAAGTCGCCAAAGATGTCGTCCTCGATGATGGTGAGGTCATGCGCTGCGGCCGCGCTCAAAAGCCGGTGCGCGGTCGGCAGCGAGAGCGTCGCGCCGGTCGGGTTGTGCAGCGCTGAATTGGTGATGTAGAGGCGCGGCCGCTCGGCGGCGAGGTTTTGTTCGAAGCTCGCGACGTCCGGGCCCGATTGCGTATAGGGCACACTGATGATCTTCACCTGGTGTGCCCGGAGCAGCGCGCGAAAATTGAAGTAGCAGGGATCGTCGACCAGCACCGTATCGCCGGGACGGAGCAGGAAGCGGCAGACGAGATCGGTCGCCTGCGTGCCCGAGCCCGTGAGCATGAGCTGGTCGATCGATGCCGCGATCGCATCGTCGGCAAGACGCGTGAGCAAGAGCCGGCGCAGCGCCAGCGCGCCGCGCGTGCCGCCATAGTCGGTCAGAAGGCTCGCTTCAGTGCGCGCGAGGGCGCGCACGGCGCGGCGCAACGCCGCATCCGGCATCCAGTCCGGCGGCAGCCAGCCGCAGCCGGGCTTCAGCACGGCGGCATCCGTATCGAGCGATTGCCGCGAGACCCAGAACGGATCGACCGCCCGGTCGCGGCGCGGTTCGTCCTCCGCCAGCGCAAGCGGTGGCATGACGGTCGGTGAGACATAGAAGCCCGAGCCGCGGCGGGCGCGGATCTGGCCCTCGGCCGCGAGGCGGTCATAGGCGTCAACCACGGTGGACGGCGAAACGCCCATGCTGGTTGCAAGGCTGCGGATCGAGGGCAGGCGGTCGCCGGCGGCGAGCGCGCGGCCTGCGATCTTGGCGCGGATCGCGCCCATCACCTCGGTCGTTCGCGTCCCGCTCCGGCCGCTCTTTCGTGTTTCGGCGTCCAAAGTGTATGGCCTTCCATACCGATACAGTTTTGCTGGATTGTACTGGATTGTCGCTGGCCCCGCCACGGGTGAACGCCGAGAATGGCCTGACGGAAATGCGAGGCGACATGCAATCTGCGGGCGGCTGGGGCAACGGACTTTTGGGCGTCATCATCTTCAGCGGCTCGCTGCCGGCGACGCGCGTCGCAGTCGGCGGCTTCTCCGCGCTGTTTTTGACCTCGGCGCGCGCGGTGATCGCCGCGCTGTTGGGTGCGGCCCTGCTCGGCCTGCTCAATCAGTCGCGGCCGGAGCGCAAGGATCTCATCTCACTGGCGATCGTGTCGATTGGCGTGGTGGTCGGCTTTCCGCTGCTGACGGCGCTCGCGCTCCAGCACATTACCTCGGCGCATTCGATCGTGTTCATTGGCTTGCTCCCACTGTCGACCGCGATCTTCGGCGTGCTCCGCGGCGGCGAACGCCCGCAGCCGCTGTTCTGGCTGTTCGCGATCCTCGGCAGCACCACGGTGGCCGGCTTTGCCCTGTCGACCGACGGCTCGGCCTCGCTCACCGGCGATCTCCTGATGGTCGCGGCGATCGTGCTGTGCGGGCTCGGCTATGCCGAGGGCGCCGCGCTGTCGCGCAGGCTCGGCGGCTGGCAGGTGATCTCCTGGGCGCTGCTGCTGGCTCTGCCGCTGATGGTGCCGGTCATGGTCCTGACCTTGCCGCCGACATGGACGGGCATCGGCACGCCGGCCTGGATCGGGCTCGCCTACGTCTCCGTCTTCAGCATGTTCGTCGGATTCGTGTTCTGGTATCGCGGGCTCGCGATCGGCGGCATCGCGCGTGTCGGTCAGCTTCAACAGGTCCAGCCGTTCCTCGGTCTCGCGCTGGCCGGCCTGCTCCTGCACGAGCCCGTCGCATGGAGCATGATCGCAGCGACCGCGC
This sequence comes from Bradyrhizobium sp. Cp5.3, assembly GCF_000426265.1. Lineage (NCBI taxonomy): Bacteria > Pseudomonadati > Pseudomonadota > Alphaproteobacteria > Hyphomicrobiales > Nitrobacteraceae > Bradyrhizobium > Bradyrhizobium sp. Cp5.3. The sequence goes on from NZ_AUFA01000025.1 coordinate 92,672, forward strand.
TCGTCGTCGTCTGTGTCGCCGGCGCGCGGCGGTATGCGTGAGCGAGCCGCGCCTCACTCCCGCCCCATCACCGTCCGCGTCAACGCGCTCCGTGCGAACTTCTTCAGTGGCATCGGCTTGCCGAACAGAAAGCCCTGCTCGTGGTCGAAGCCGAGCTCTGTCGCGGTCATGAGATCGGCGCGGCTCTCGACGCCCTCGGCCACGCTGCGCGCGCCGTAGCCTTTGGCGAGCTCGACGATGTGACGGCACACCGTCCGCTTCAGGCGATCATTGCCGCTGCCGGTGACGAACTGCCGGTCGGTCTTCAGCTCGACAAAGGGAATTCTGTCCAGGCCCATCAGCGCCGGCCAGTTGGCGCCGAGATTGTCGATCGACAGGCCGATGTTATGGAGGCCCACCTCGCGCGCGACCTCGACGAGGACATCGAGGTCGCGGATCGCCTCCACGCTGTCGATCTCGATGGTCAGCCCGCCGAAGGCGGGGTGGTTCGGCACGCGCCGGCACAGATCACGGACGGCCTGCGGTTCCGTCAGATATGAGGCGGGAAGGTTGATCGACAGATCGACCGTGCTCTGCCGCTCCATCAGATAGTGCCAGTCGTGCATGGCGCGCTCGATCACGAACTCCGACAGCGCGCGGAAATGCGGGTCGTCGGCATCAGGGATGAAATAGGCCGGCGGCACCACGCCCCAGGTCGGATGCCGCATCCGCACCAGCGCCTCGGCGCCGCAGCGGACCAGCGTGCGCGCATTGATCTTGGGCTGGTACCAGAGCTCGAGCCAGCCCGCGTGCAAGGCCTCGCCGACATGCACGGCCGGGCTCGGCGCCGGCTCCTCCGGCAACAGCATCGCGACACGCTCGCGCAGCGTCTCGGCGGCGAACGGCGTCGTCAGCGACGGCAGCATCGTAAGGCCATACTCGTCGCCGACCTGCTGCACCGCTTTCAGGATGATCGACTCGCGGGCGCCGACGGCCAGTACCTTGCCGCCGAAGGCCTCGCGCACCAGCGTCTCCAGGACCTTTGCCGGCTCGATGCCGTCGGCGGCAATGCCGAGCAGGATCAGGTCCGGCAGCTCGCTGGCGAGCACTGCCTGCAGCTCGTCCGCGCTGGCGCATTCGCTGGTGACGAAGCCGAGATCCTCGAGCACCTCGCAGAGGAAGGCGCGCAGATGGCGCTTGCCCTCGGCCACGCAGGCGCGCGGCGTCACTTTCCGCCGTCCGAAGGTTACAGGCCTCCGTTCGGCGACTTCCACTAGCCCGTCGTCCATCTCACGCCACTCCCGTTCCGTGACGGAGTGTTAGCGGCGCGGGCGGTTTCAAATATGGAGAGCTTCATCTTGATCACTGAATTATCCGGGTAACGTTAAAGCCGCCATCACGTGTAAAATTGTACGCATTTTCGTGGAGAAGTTTTTACGGTTGGAGGAGTGCGGCGGCGCGATGCGCGGCAATCCAACGACAATTTGGTCGGGATGCCGCGCGAGCGTGCGTGCAGCCGGTGTCCTGTAATCGGACGGCGCCGTCTGCGGTTCGCCCAATTCAATAACGCCGGTATCACTTGCCGGTGGCCTTGTCGTGCTGGGCCATGCCGGCCGCATTGTAGTCATATGCCGGATAGAACTCGGTGCGATAAGGCCCGGCTGCAGCGGCGGCGCCGTCGATCCTTCGATGGCTCGACTTGCGGTGCATCCGCGCCACAAGTCTCGCACCGCCAGCGACATTGGCTTCGCCAATGCGCGGGGATGATGGGACTAATGCGCTCGCACGCGTAAGGACCCGCAGCGTCAGCTCGTTCTGTACTCGCCCGAGATGTTCTTGCCGGTGTAGTCGGTCATCGCCGCCGTCGCGACCACCGAGATCACCGCGCAGAGTGCGATATAGACCGCGATCGCGGTGGCCGACTCGAAGGTGCCGAACAGCCATGCCGCAATCAGCGGCGCCGGGCCGCCGGCGATCACCGAGGCAAGCTGATAACCGAGCGAGGCGCCGCTGTAGCGCAGCCGGCCGGTGAAGCTCTCCGCGATCAGCGCGGCCTGCGGGCCATACATCATGTCATGCGGGATCAGCGACAGGATGATGGCGAGGAAGATCACCGGATGCGAGCCGGTGTCGAGCATGCGGAAGTAGATGAAGCCGAACACGCCGCACACGACCGCGCCGGTGATGTACATGTTCTTGCGCCCGATGCGGTCGGACAGATGGCCGAACACCGGGATCGAGACGAAGGACAGCACGGAGGCCGCGAGCACCGCGGTGAGCAGGAAGTCGCGCGACACGTTCAGCGTCTTGATGCCGTAGGCGAAGACGAACGCGGTGAAGATGTAGAACGGCGCCTGCTCGGCCATGCGGGCAAAGGCCGAGAGCAGGATCTCTTTCGGATGCTCCTTGATCACCTGGAGCATCGGCGTGCGCTCGACTTTTTGCTCGGCGACCAGCTTGGAGAAGACCGGTGTCTCGAGGATGCCGAGCCGGATGTAGAGGCCGACGCCCACCAGGATGAGGCTCAGCGCAAACGGAATGCGCCAGCCCCAGGACAGGAACTGCTCGCCGGACATCTGGCTGAAGGCGAGCACGGCGAGATTGGCCAGGAAGAGTCCGCAGGGCACACCGAATTGCGGCCATGAGGCAATCAGCCCGCGCGAATGATCGTTGCGCGCCCATTCCATCGACATCAGCACCGAGCCGCCCCATTCGCCGCCGACGCCGACACCTTGAATGAAGCGCAGCACGGTCAGGAGCACCGCACCCCAGATGCCGATGCTCGCATAGGTCGGGACCAGCGCCACCGCAAAGGTCGCGATGCCCATCAGGAGCAGCGTGGCGATCAGCGTCGATTTGCGGCCGATGCGGTCGCCATAGTGACCGAAGATGGCGGCGCCCACCGGACGCGCGACGAAGCCGACGGCGTAGATCGCGAAAGCTTCCAGCGTGCCGACCCAGGGGTCGGAATTCGGAAAGAACAGCTTTGCGAAGACGAGGCCGGTGACGGTCGAGTAGAGGAAGAAATCGTACCACTCGATCGCCGTGCCGATGGTGGAGGCGATTACGGCGCGGCGCAATTGAATCTGGTGCTCGCTGTCTGGCAGCGAGACCGGGTTGACGTGTGACAGGGACATGACGGGAGCCCTTTCCTGGAGCGCCGCCCCCCTACTGTGCATGGGGTTGTTTTGACGAAAAAACTTCCGAACCGGCAAGACGGTTCCACGAGGGGTCGCCGCGGCCCCCCGGGCAGGCTCTGTCCCGGCAAATGTGAAGCACCTCACATGCGAATTGCTGCACCTGCGCTATTAATCCAAGCAGCCGGTGGTGGGCTGTGGAGGATCGCAGCAATGACAACGCGGCGAATGATGTACTGGTGGTTCTGGTTCGTGCTGTCAGGGCGATTTACCGATCGCTTCCTGAGCCTGCCGCGCGCCCAGCAGTAGCGCTTCGAGCCACTATAATTTGCTCTAGGTCTGTCCGATCAATTTGCGGAACACCGCCGCACCATCCTGCACCACATCACGTCCCTTCCACGCCAGATAGCTCAGTTTGCCCCCGAGTGAATCGTGGCTGCGCAGGCGGCGCGAGCCGAGAATGTGGCCGACATTGGCCGGGAAGCGGCTCACCTCTGCCGCCACCAGTTCGGCGATCGCATTCATCAACTGCTGCAGGCGGATGCCCCATTCCGACTGCTCGATCCCGTCGATGCGGACCTTGAGCGCGTATTCCAGGTCGTAGATTTCCGCGAGCAGGTCGCGCGCGATCAGCACGCGGTTATGCCTGAGCGCGATCCGCAGCGCGAGGCGCTTGTCGTCGAGCCGGTCGAGCACCATGTGGACCGCGCAGGCATAGGGGGTGGCGGCGACATCAGTGGCGCTCTTGCTCGCGGCGCCCTTGGTGGCGAGGCGCACCAGCTCCCACGACGTCTTCAGGCGCCTTGCCACCAGCGCCAGCGCAAAGGGCAGCGCGTTGGCGTGAGATTTCCTGAAGGCGTCGAGCTGCGCGGTGATCTTTGCGACCTGGCCGTCGTCGAATTTCGCGATCTTTTCGGGCAGCTTCTCGTTGAATTTCGGCAGCGCGTCGCCGGCACGCAACACGTGCAGCATCTTGCGCACGTCGTCGAAGGCGGTGCGCGAGGCCGTGTATTGCGCGAGCTTGCTCCGTGCGAGCTCGGTCCCGTCCGCGGAGGCGAGGGTGTTCTCGAGGACCTTGACCACCTTGGTCTGGAAGGTCGCCGCGATCTTCAGCGTCTCCTTCGGATTGTTGGCGGCCACCTGGTCGTTGATCGCCTTGGTGTAGTCGCGCGCCATGGTCGGCAGCAGGTCGCGGCAGATCCACTCCCAGATCGGGGTGAGCGTGTTGCGCGAGATCCGTCCCGCATTGGCGTGCTCGGGCGCGCCGTCCATCAGCAAGAGTTCGAGCGGCGCGAAGAAGTAGCGTGACGGATTGGTGGCGCGCGCCTGGTTCGATCCGTCCTTGCGGAACTCGGCACGTAAGCGCGCCAGGATGTCGGCCGAGCCCGGCATGTCGATGCCGCAGAGCTCTAACCGCTCGAGCTCGCTGAGCAGACAGCTGCGCGACAGCGGCGTCAGCCTCTGCAAGAACTCCCACAGCCGATCGATCTCGTTCATGGCACGCAATCTTCCGCAGCGTTTCCCGCGGGCCGTACCGGCCCCATGCGTGGAGGCATTTGCGCGCTCTCAACCGTGCCTAAGAGAGCAAGTCGCCGTTAATTTATCCGTAAAGTCGGGGGCCGGCGACGGTGTGATGGAACCGATCGTTAAAGCAGCATGATCCACATTGCTCAGAAAGTAGGCAGATTCGTCAACCCCAGCATGGTCCGAATTGCTCGATCGCAAGCACAAATTGTGCCTGTGCCGACGTTTCAGCACAAAACTGACAAAATTACCGTAGTCTTACGGAGCAAAAAGTTAACCACAGACCCCCCTGGGTTCCGTTAAACGATTCGCATGGGGCATCAGCATGATACGGCCGCTGATTCGCGGCCGTCGGAATGGTACGAAACCAGCGCTTCTCCGCATGAAGAGCTCGATCCCGTCCGGCTGAACGCCGCCCGCGCCAAGGCGGCCGACGAGATGGCCGCCGCGATTGCCCGCGAACTCAACGGCCCCCTGACCGCACTCCTGCTCTACATGGGCGAGATCAAGCATCACAGCGATCAGCTCTCGCCGGCCTCCGGCGACCGTGCCTATTTGCAGCGGGTGGTGGAGAATGCGCTGGCGCAGACCGAGCGGGTCTGCAGCCTGGTCAAGCAGCTTGCCGGTCCGCAGAAGAGCGGCCTGCCGGTGCAAGCCGCGCCCGAAGACGTCGAGTTGAAGGCGGGCCGCCCGTCGCAGGCGTCACGCGCTGCGGGACCCGCGTTCTCCGGCGTGTCGAGCCAGAAGCGGCTGACCAAGCGCGAGCGCGAGGTGCTGCGGCTGATCAGCGAAGGCTATTCGAACAAGCAGGGGGCGCTGCGGATGCAGATCAGCCCGCGCACGTTCGAGAGCCACCGGGCCGAGGCGATGCGCAAGCTCGGTGCGCGCAACACCGCGGATCTCGTCCGCGCCGCACTGCTGCATTCGATCGATTGAGGCTGTTGTCGGCGCCGCCGGGTGGCGGCGCGGCGGAGGGGGCGGCTGGTCGCGCTCAGAGATAATCTTCGGCGAAAGGACGCAGGCGCAGGCCGGGCCGCAGCGGCTTCGGCTCTTCCTTCGGCGCGCTCGGGATGATGGTGATGGTCCACCGCGGAGGCACGCTCGATTCCTGCTCCAGCACCGAACGCACGAAACCGGTCACCGTGGACTCGCCCGATTTCACCGTCGCCATCCGGCCGTTGAACTGAGCGATGCGGAAGCGACGGACCTCCTTCTGGTCCGCGGTCTCATAGGTGAACATGGAAACCCTCCTGGTTTCCGGCGACTATCGCGACCTATGATTAGCCATGTGTGAAAATCCAAAACCGTAGAAGTACGGCGGATTTGCACGCCGGCGTGGCTAGCCCTGCGGCTCCTGCATCAGCGCGGTTGTGTAGGCCAGATCCATCTGCGCGAGGAGATCGGCGAATTCGTCGTCGTCGAGCGTTGCCGCGCTGCGCTCCAGTCGCAGCGCCAGCGCCGCGAGGCGGAGATAGCCGAACGACCTCGCAGTGCTCTTCAGCGAATGCGCCTCGCGCTCGATCTTGGCGCGGTGCTCTCCGAGCGCGAGCGTGCCGAACAGCTTCAGCCGCGCGGAGGTCTCGCTCCAGAACACGGCGCGCACTTCGCAGGCACCGTCTTCGCCGATCTCGCGCACGAGCACATCGAAGGCGCTCGGCTCGCGCGCCGGCTCGGCATCGCACCCGTCCGGCGCCGGCGCGATGTGGTTCGTGTGCGGCGCGCGAGTCGTGGCCGCCGAAGACGGTCCGCGTGCGGTGGTCTCAAACATTGCTCTGTCTCGGTTTCCGTTGGGTGCATCGCGGCCCGAAAGCGCGAGGAATGCCCCCGTCTACCGCATTTCGATTTCGGTTCCGGTAGCGAGACCGTCGGTGTTTGCCCTCCGCCGTAAGCGGTCGGTTTACCACGTGCCGTCGCGGCCCGGCGGGACCCGCGCAGCGTCACGGCCCGAGCAGCCTGTCGTACTGGGCTTTCACCGTGGCGTAGCACTCGCATGCGGTCTGGCGCAGGCCGTCCAGATTGTTGATCTGGATGTGACCGCGGCTGTAGTGGATGAAATTGGCCTGCTGCAAGGTGTTGGCGACCAGAGACACGCTGTTGCGCCGCGCGCCGATCATCTGCGCCATCGCCTCCTGCGTCAGCAGCAGCCTGTAGTCGCCGGACAGATCATGAGTCTGCAACAGGCATCGCGACAGCCGCGACTCCACGGGATGGGCGGCGTTGCAGCCCGCGGTCTGCTGGACCTGGGCGTAGACGGCCAGCCCGTGGCGCGCGAGCCGGGTCCGCAGGCCGGCGCTCTGGTCGGCGGCGGCGCGCAGCCGGTCGATATCCAGCATCGACGCGGTGCCGGGCACCAGTACCACCGCGGTACCCAGCGCGTTGGAGTCGCCGAGCGCCGAGAACGCGCCAAGCACGCTGTCGCGCCCGATCATGGCGACCTGCACGTGCTCGCCCTTGGCCAGCTTCACGACCAGCGAGATGACGCCGCGATGCGGAAAGTAGGCACGCCTGAGCATTTCGCCGGTCTCGACCAGCACCGCCTCGTGCGGCAGATCGACCGTGCGCAAGTGTGCTCGGATCAGTTCGTAATCATCTGCCGACAACGCGGACAGGAAACCGTTGGATGGGCGCACCATCGTTTCCAAGCTGCTTCTCGTCTCGTCAGCGGATAAATCCGCGATAGCGAATTCGTCCCCATGCACGCGTAAGTTCCATCATGTGCCCGTCGGGATATATTGGCAATTGGTACATTTGGTACATGGTACCCGGTCGGCGAGGCATGGATGCAGGTCGAAGCGCGACAGCCACATTGCCGGACCTTCAACAGATGCGGCCTCCGCCATGCGGGGAAGTGGACATGCTTCAGCGCCACGCCCACCTCGCCCAAGACAGTCTCTCTGACCATTTTGGATGGGGCCGCAACAGGTCTAGGTCTGCCGCGTCGAGCGCTTACGCGCTCGAGAACGATGGCTTCGATCTGATGATCATCGACAGCTTCATGCCGCGCATGCGCGGGTTCGATTCGATCCGCTATTCCAGAGCGTGCACCTGCCATTTCGTTGATCGCCATGTCCGGCGACGCGTTTGCAAATCTCAATTCACCCGCGTCCGACGACTTCCTGGGGATGGCGCTGGAGCTCGTCGCGCTGCCTGCGCGATCCGTTCGCGCCGGCGGCGCTCGTTACCGCCATCGACGAATGCCTGTCGGAGTATCGCGACGCGATCTCGGCGTGCCTCGGTTAGCGTCGCGTCGCTCGCAGCGAGCCTGCGGTAAGACCCCGTTTACCCTGCGTGCCGATCGTTCACGTCTCGCCGACGCTGCCCGGCGCATCGTGCGCGGAGGGCGACGAATGCCGGTGCCGTGCATTGGCTCGCGCGCGCCACGCACATTGCCCTCGATGTTTGGGGCTTTTTCAGCCGGCTCGCGCTGCCATTAGCGGTGCGTTTACCCAAGGCTTCATCGCGACGAGAGCACGCAGCCGGCTTTGCAGAGACACGGTAGCGCAGGCGAGCAAACGCCAAACTTGTCTTCAATATCCGTATTAGCACGGAGGATGAAATTAACGGGACCGTGAAATGGGATGTCTAACGATTTAGACGAGGGCGTCCGTCGATTTTCAGGGTTGATTCAACCTCGCCAACGACACTCTCCGCTTGGCAAAGATGCCGGTCTCGAACGCCTCCTGGCCGACGGGATCAAGGGCCGAAAGCCGGCCGCGCAGTCCAGGTTAGTAAGGCGTACCTCATGGATGATCTGTTGCGGGAGTTTTTGACGGAGACCAGCGAGAGCCTGGACACCGTCGACAATCAATTGGTGAAGTTCGAGCAGGAGCCGAACAACGCCAAGATCCTGGATAACATCTTCCGCCTGGTCCACACCATCAAGGGCACGTGCGGCTTTTTGGGATTGCCGCGTCTGGAAGCGCTGGCGCATGCCGGCGAGACCTTGATGGGCAAATTCCGCGACGGCATGCCGGTGACGGGGCAGGCGGTGACGGTGATCCTGTCCTCGATCGACCGCATCAAGGAGATTCTGGCCGGGCTCGAGGCCACCGAGGCCGAGCCCGAGGGCAACGACCGCGACCTGATCGACAAGCTGGAAGCGATGGTCGAGCAGGGCATGGCGGCGATGGCCGCAGGTGCCGCGCCCGTCACTGAAGCGCCGCCGCTGGCGCCGGACGCCCCCGCCGCCGCGCCGGCCAAGGAGATGGCCACGGGCTCGCTGGTCGACCAGACGCTGGAGCGCCCCTTGCGCCCGGGCGAGGTGTCGCTCGACGAGCTCGAGCGCGCCTTCCGCGAGACCGCGATCGAAGTGCCGGCGCCGGT
>NZ_AUFA01000026.1:0-93483 GCF_000426265.1 Bradyrhizobium sp. Cp5.3
GAAGTTGCCGAAGGAGCTTCGTCGATCGCTCGCCTGTACCAACATCGCCGAGAACATGATGGGCACCATTCGCCGCGTCACGCGCAACGTCAAACGCTGGCGGGATGCCGGTATGGCCTTGCGATGGGTCGCGGCCGGCATGATCGAGGCCAACAAGGGCTTCCGACGATTGAAGGCGCATAAGCAATTGTCGGTTCTGCGTGCGGCTCTTCAAGCTCGCCACAATCGCATGACGATCAACCCCGTTGCCCACGTCACGAGGGCCGCGTAACATTCATTCCGGCAACGTCGGCCCGACCTAGTTCAACAGCGATCGGGACATCCCCGGTTTAGGCTTAGGGGAACAAGCTATGTCCGAAGACGACCAAAGACGCGGTCCGATAGACATGGACGCAGTGGCAAAGGCAGTTCTGTCGTTCCCTAAAGAGCAGCCCCCAGTCATCGTGAGCCACGCGGAATTCGCTGCGCTTCGAACTCTCGTGACAGCCATTCTTGCCGCGATGGCTTGGCAACGTGAGGCGTCACAAGCTGGAGCCGGCCAAGCTTGGATCAACGACGTTTCCGCCGTCTGCCAAGACGCGCTCTTGAGAGCTGACGTCAATATCGGGTCGCGCAACGCTGACGATTTCAGGCGAGAAGCAATGGAGTACGTCAACAACATGCTTAAGTCCGTTAGCCTCCCAAACGTGCGGCCTAACTCGGATCACTAGTGGCCTGAGCCGAACGTGATCAAGAATGCTCATTTTGGCTTCCTTCGGTTTCTATTGCCACTTATGCCGCCGCGCGCGCAGCCTTCGGCCGCTTTGGTTTCTTGTTCTTGTACATGGCCACGGCCTCCGTCCATGCCTTCTCGGAGATGTTCGGCGGCTTCTCCCACGTCTTCGGTTTCGGTTTCGGTTTTGGTTTCGGGAGTGCCGGAGACCCCAGAAGCTGAATCAGCCGCCAGCGGATCGCGTTCGCGAGTTGGTCCTCCAGTCCGAGGCCGCGCAACGTCTGCTGGATCTCGAGCAGGGGCACTTCGTCCATCGCGGAGAGCCAGTCCAATCCGCGGTCCGTCCAGGCCTTGTGCATGCAGCTCGAGAGAGCTTGGATAATCAGCACTCTCAATGCCTCGTGGCCGTTTGTCGTTTCCGCGATCGACCGCAGAATCAGGATGACATGCGCGACACCGTCCACGGCGGCGAAGCGCTTTGGATCGGCCCTCCGCAGCATATCGGAACGGCACATGATGAGCTGCAGATACAAGCGCTCGTCCCTACCCAAGTCGGGGATTTCGAGAGAATCTAGAATAGCCTGCAGCCGCCGGAAATATTCCGTCCGCTCGTGAGGCCAGGGTTTTCGTGGCCCAAATTCCTCGGGAGCGCGCGGCCGGCCCCGGCTAGACGGGATATCGTCGCAATCATCGTCGTCATCGCAGGCGCGGCGGGCCATGTGTGCGCTTAGAGGATCTGGACATTCACGGCGCACGAGCGCCCGCTACGATCATCAGTGCCGACCTCATAGCGCACGCGGTCGCCTTCTATCGGGTGAGCCGAGCCACGCGGCAGCATCTTGACGTGGATAAACACGTCCGGGCCTCGTTCGTCAGGCTTGATGAAGCCAAAGCCGCGATCGTCGATCCACTTCTTGATTATTCCGAATGACACTTTCGTTCCTCGTTGAGGTTGTCAGGTTGCGAGCCCGCCGCGCGTTCATCCGGCGTCAGCGGGCCCGCTGGATCAGGTGCAGGCACCCGATCCAATCGCTTGCGTTTCGGATCGGCGGACGACGGCTCAGAGGCGCGCCGCATCGTGACGGTCTTGCTGCGGACGCCGCTCGATAACGCAATGTAACCTCGCGCTCATGCCGGTTAGCTAATTCCCAGTGAACTGGTGGTCGCCTGGCGGCAGAGATCCGAGCCCGTCCGCCGCCGCAGCACCCGTGGCGAACGAGTAGTAGGACGCAAAGATGCTGCTCATCGCCTGCGCCAGCGTATGCCCGTCGAGATTGAGCGATAGATTGACCGGGGCGGGCTTGACCACCACCTGCGCCGGCCCTCCCGCGACCGCGCTCGAGTTGCTTTCTTTCAACGCTTTGATGAAATCTCGCGTTTCCTGTGGGTTCTGCGACTTCGCTGCATTTTTGGCGTAGGACTCCATGAATCCGGCAGCGACACCGAGCACACCGCCAACGCCTGCACCGACGACCGCGCCACCCGGACCGCCTGCCAGGCCATACACCGCGCCAGCGCCAGCGCCGAGGAGCGCGTCACCACCGACGGTGGCGGCGGTGGATGCCTTGTCGCGATCGCCCGCGCCCGGCAGCACGTCGCGGATACCCTCGAGGATCACCTTGAGTTTGCCGAGCGCTGAGTTGATCGGCGGCAGAACATGCTGACCGAGATCCATCATCGTGTTGTTGAATTCGGCGAGCGCAGTGCGGGCCTGCTGTACGGTCGAGCCCTGCGTATAGGCTTGCGAGAACGATCCGTAGCGGCTCTTAAACTCCGGTGAGTTCATTTCTTTCTGTAGCGCTAAGACCTGTTCGCGCACCGCAGGATCGGAAAGCAGTGCAAAGCCGCCCGCGCCCTGCGCACCGAAGAGTTGGCGTTCATAGGCGGCGCGCTTCTCCAGGGGGATCGAGTTGGCCCGTCCGCCCGCGATGTCGAGCATTTTGAGCAGGTCGGGCTTTCCATCGGTGAACCAAGTCGGCTTGTCGTGATCGTCGACCAGACCGAGCGCTTTCAAAGCTTCTTCATGCTTGTGGAAGGCCACCTTCGACATCAACGACGTGCCCGGCATCGCCCGCAAGGCCATCTCGCGCAGCCAGGTGCCAGACTTGGTCGACGTGGCGCCTGCGCGGGTCAGCGCCGTGCCGAGCAAGAGCGTCTGGAGAGGATCGACCTCGAGCCCGGACTGAAGGATCGGCACAGCGTAGCCGGCCGAGCGCTCGATCGACGAGAGCGACGACGGGTTTGACGTCGACAGATACGCGAACGCTGGGGCGAGCTTCTTGATCGCCTGCGGGTCATACTGCTTTGTCATATGGGCCAAGCCGATGAATGACTTCATCGACTCTTCGAGGCTCGAATCCTTCGCCCGCGCTTCGATCCACGCCGCGCGCATCATCTCCGGCAGGACGTCGAGACCATGGCCCGGCGTGCCCTGAAACATCCGGATTTCCTGCAGCGCTGCTTTGCCGGTGTCGTGCAGCGAGTAGCCCGACTCCGCCATCGAGTCCTGCAGGACTTTGCGGAACCTGTTCCGGTTCTCGGCCGTGTTGGCCTCGCCAGAGTGGTAGATCATCTGCCAGACGATGTCTTCCATCTGGGCGGCTTCGTAGGCGCCATAACCGAGCAATCCTGCAGCCGCCGCAGCACCCCCGCGGAAATTGACGTGACCGCCACCGGCGATCGGCACGCTTGGGCCGCCGATGTGGCCACCGCCACCACCGCGCATAAAGCCAGGCTGATGACGGCCGCCACGTCCGCCGCCGCCAGCAGTGAAGCCAGCAGCGCCGCGTGCAGCCGTGGACGCCCGACCTAGCGCGCCATTGGCTGCGGCCGCCTCCTTGGCAACTCGGCCCCAAGATGCAGCCAAAGCATCCGCTTCGCCGATCGCGGCGCCCAGCGCAGGCATCTTGGCCAAGCCAGCCATGCTGGCCTTGGCCTTGTCGATCTCGACGCGGAGCTCGCGGACTTGGCGCAAAATCTTGAGGAGGGTCGGGCTGGCCTCATTTAAGATTTGGAATGTCGCGCCGACGGAAAACGAAGAAATCATTGGATAGTTCTCACTGAATTGAGGCCGGCCGCTATGACAATTTCATCCCGGCGACGACGGATGATTTCAACGAACCGATCCGCGAGTTGCGAGGCTTCGTCTGGCTGCGCACCGCGATCCAGCATGCGCTCCCGCAGGTGAGCGCGGCAGACTTCCAGAAATGCAACTTCGTCCGGAATGTCCAAGAGCATCGTGGCCGCTTCCTCCAGAATACCGAAGCCGTCGAATTCACCGGCCCCGTTATGCAGTTCTGACATTTATGTCCCCAGGATCGGCGCCAATTGCGGCCACGGGTTGTATGGAGGTTTGGCGCCGCCCGCCGCGGTGATGATCACCTGCTGCAGGAAATAATCCGCGGTAACCCCGCTTAACCCGGTTGGTGCAGTCTGGGACGAGCTGTCGGTGCCGGCCCCGGCCCACAGCTGATCGTTGCCAAATGATAGATTGTGCTGTGAACTCGTCGCCGCTGATCCATTCTTGTAGTGAAAGGCGCAGGTGTAGCTCTTGGTGTTGTCCCAATTCTGAGCGAGCGTGAAAACGTCAGAGGTCACGACACCGGCGGCCGATCCATTGATCGTGGCGGCGCCACCAAAGAAGACCTGGACCTGATCGCCGGTGAAGTTGGGGGCGGTCCCACCGGACTGGCCAAACCAGACGCTCGTGATGGACCCGGTTTCAGTGGGGCAGCCGGTGCCAAACCGGAAGACCAACTGGCACTGATTGCCCGTTGCCGCCGACAGATTGGCGGTCACCAACACGACGCGGATATTTTCATTGGAGTTGCCGCCGCCGTCATCGGTGCCGGTCAGTGCGGTGGCATTGAAGACAATCGTCATGATTTCACCCGCGGCGCCAATCCGTTTTGCCCGTGACCTTCTGCGGTGGCCGAGGCGTCGTGAGCGCCTTGTCCTTCGCGTTGAGGGCGGCTTGGTCGCCTTGCGCCATCGGCACCGGCCGCTTGGTCGGGACAGATTGCGGACGTGGGCGCGCGGGGCCAAGGCCCTGGCTCGGATCGTTTTTCGCGCTCATCTGATTTTCCCTTCTATTTAGGCCTGATAGCCGAACGCATTGGCGACAACACTCGTGTTGCCGGCGCCGAGGGCGGGGCAGCTAACGACAATCGCCGTGTTGCCCGTGCTTGCCGGGAGCGGCGGATCGAAGCTGATCACAATCGGCGTGAATGGGGCTGTCGCGCTAGATGCCGCGATGAATAACGGATAGGTCAGCGTAACACCGACCAAGCCGCTGACGGTCACCTGGACAGTTGTTTGGCTGGTCGCACCTAGACCGTGAACACTAAATCCACCGATGTGTGTGACGAGGCCGGCCGCAGCTGGCAGCGTTGCAGTAGCGACCGCATTGGCAACGTTGCCAGACGATGCGGCGACGGCGGGCCTGGAATTGGAATAGATATGATGGCTCATTTCATTTTCCTTCTAAATTATGCGTCGACGAGCTTGGCCTTGCCATCGGACACAGCCCGCATCCACTCAGCCGCCTGTGCGGGATCAGCTGCAGCGAGCTGATCACGGGTGATGACCTCCGGCGTGTTGTCGTGAACGATGCCGGTTTCCTTCGAGATCAGGCCCTCAACGAAGGTGATCGCGTCTTCGATGACGGCCGCATGTCGCTCCTCTATCGCGAATTGCTTATGCTGCGGCCCAAACGCAGCTTGCTCCGCCGACTCCCTGACCTGTTCGATTTGATGATCGGACAATCCGGTCATGATCGGCATGGGCGCATTCAAAATTGCCCGCATGGCCTCCGGAGTGGCGGTGGCCGCGCGCAAACGCTCTCCCAGCGGCAATGACCTGACGTAATCGACGATCTGCCGGCGCGCCTCTTGATCGTAGCGATCCTCACGGTCGATCTCGGGCAGTCGGAGGTTCTTTTTACGGCTCTCAATGCCAGCGTGCACGACTTGAGAGCGCGACTTAAGCTGCGCGAGATGCTCGCCGGGTCCACCCTTCATCAGTTCGGCCAGGCGTTCGCTTCGGCCAAAGTCGGACAGCCGCTTGTCAGAACGGATGTCGGCCGCCTTCTGCTGCGCGTTCGTCAAGATGGCGAAGGCCGTCTCGACAATCTCGCGGTGCTCCTTGGCGCTCTCCGGAAAATGTTTCAAAAAATTCTCTTTCATCTCTTGTCTCCTGTCTCTTGTCTTGGGGGCTTAGCACCGGCCAGTGTTAGGTGCTGTCTGACTTCGGCCTGCAGGCGGTCGACGACACCTCGATCATGCGGGGCGCCGAGGACCATCTCAGCGATTGTGACCTCGGCGATTTGCTGCTTGGAAGCCGCCGAGATGACGTGATAGCGCTGCACCGCCGACAGTTTGCGCGCCCGAATCTGGCGACGAAACTTTTGCTTCAAGTCCTCGAAACGCCGCAGCGCCTGACTCATTCGAGTCCCGCCTTCCTGCGCCGCTCGCGCTCGCACTTGAACCACATCAAATCGCGGCCGGAAAGTTGGCGGTGCTCAAAGGCCTTTTCGGCGGCTTTATAATTGTCTTCCTCGTCGGTGGGCGCCGGTGCGAAACCCCATCTAAAAAAGTGATCCAAGGAAACCACTCGCGTCGTGTTGCGTGAGCTGCCCAGCGCGTTCACCATCACGCCCGCGACGCTGGTTGCAATATCGTCATGACCGTGCGGCGGGTGTGAAACGGTGTCCTTATTGGTCCGACTTGTTCGCCTTTCAAGCGAGATCAGCTGCGCCAATAGTCGTTTGTGGTCGAGCAATTGGACGCTACCGGCGTTCACCATGGGCAAGAACTCGAGATACAAATCCGATGTGGTCTTTTCGGATGTCTCATAGTGAATCCCGCGCTTCGAGAACTGTTCGCGTGGCCACATGCCACCGTAGCGGTCGCCCTTGACCCTTCTGACGCCATAAGCCTTTAGCAGCGCGCAAAATTCCTCGACCACATCTTCCGGCGAAAAAGGCGGACGACGCTCTCGCACGGCATCCAGGACCACAACGCCACCTTCAACATGCGCGACGGCTATCGTCATGCTGTCGGCGCTGCCACCGGACGGATCGCAAAATGCGACACAGTTGGCGCTAGGGGCCTTCGGCAGCTCGAGACGGCTGGCGACCGTGACGGCCGCAATGGCCTCTCTGCTGAATAGAGTCTCGACGTCGGTTCGGAACTGTGCACCGTATTCCGCACCGGCCGAGGCAGCGTCATCTTCATAGGCCTGAGCGACGAAGCTTTCCGGCACGCTCGGATTCATCGTCCTGGTGTCGGCCTGCCAGACCAAGGTCGGACTATCGTTCCGACCGTAGTGGCGCTCGTAGTCGGCCCAGAGGATGCCCTTCCGGCTATATGGCGAGCTGGCGATGAGCATCCGCGCCATCGGGATCGTGGCCATCGCCGGCTTCAATGCCGCGATGATTTCGGTGTCAGGATTGGCGCTGTCGTCGCTTTGCCAGAAGGCGGCTTCGTCGCAGAGCGCGACGGCAACAGTTCTACCGCGAATGCTTCTCCACGAGGCGGTCTGGATCTCGATCGTGACGCTGTTGTTCAGCTCAATCGTGTCGAGGGTCTCGCGCTCAATCATGCCGGCGAGTAGGGGGATGCCGAGCATGCCGCGGAGATACTTGAAGATGACGCCGGCCTGCTTGCGGTCCGCCGCCACGATCACGATGGTCGCGCGCTCGCCGCCAGTGAGGTAGGGAGACCAGTCGTAGAAACAGCCCAGGAAGGCTGCGATCAGCGCCATGACAAGCGACTTGCCGCCGCGGCGCCCGATCACGAGCGTGGCGAACAGGTAGCCCGCGACGTTGGGCGAATCTCGACCGGTACAGCTCTTGAAGAGCTCCAACTCGGCCTCGTCGAGAGGCAGGCCGAACATGACTTTCAGAAAACAGAACCACGCGGCCCAGCTCTGCCGGTCGCGGAACCAGGGACCAAAAATCTGCGGGTCCAGGCAGGCGTCGATGATCGTAATG
The DNA here is from genome assembly GCF_000426265.1 of Bradyrhizobium sp. Cp5.3. Classification (NCBI taxonomy): domain Bacteria; kingdom Pseudomonadati; phylum Pseudomonadota; class Alphaproteobacteria; order Hyphomicrobiales; family Nitrobacteraceae; genus Bradyrhizobium; species Bradyrhizobium sp. Cp5.3. Next base: position 7,704 of record NZ_AUFA01000026.1, read on the forward strand.
GGGGGCTTGGAGTGCGAGGTCATGTCGCCTCAGAAGTCTCCGCCTCAGCGGCCCCGCCGTACTTGCGGGCGACGTAATCGGCGACGCTCTCCGCCTCCGGCTTGCGCCTGTCTGCCTTCGTGCGGAGCGTTGCGAGGGCCCTGCGGGCCTCACTGGAAATGCGAACGAGCTGATCGGTATCGACCGGTGCTCCCTTGACGATATCAGCTTGGAGTTTTTCGGACTGGAGCTGGAGCCCCACCGCCTGACGTAGCAAAGCCTGGTCGGCCTCACTCAGTGCGCCGCCCAATTCTTCGGCGTAGGCGGCGAGCAAATACCGGAACCGCCGCCCTGAGGGCGAACGCAGGTCAACGCCCGGCATCAAACGGGTGCCATTGCTGAGCTTGTCCCGCAGGTTCGTGCATACTCGACGCTGTGCTTGCATGTTTCGCGCATTGTTTCCGTGAACCATGCATGAATTGTGTACTAATCCGCATAATAATGCAAGCGATCCACAAGGCATAGCGTCATCACGACCGCGTGACACCATCCCTTGTGATGGCGGGATTGGTGGGCACGGAACCTGGAACCCCGGCCGGCGTTTTACGGGCATGAAGGACATGCGGGCCCATCTCGAACTGCTCCGCGGGCAAATCGCCGAATGCGAGCGCCTTCGGGCGAGCGCGAAGAGCGAAACCAGGCGCAACATCTACACGAGGCTGCTCGCCCGCTATCGAGCTATCGCTTTCGAGCTGGAGCAGGCGATCGCAAAGATGCCTCCGACACCTTCGTCGGCCGCAAGACCAAAGGGCCGCAGTCCTCACTGAAGGTGCAAGTGTCAGAAAGCGAACCGAGGGGAGCCCCGAGACTCGATTAGCCTACCGGCGCGCTCACATCGGAGGGGACTGCCGTGGAAGCTTTCACGCTCGCAGCTGATGGCATCGCGATCATCGCCTTCGCGCGGTGATGGTCGCTAGACAGCGACCGCCTCGGCGCGCGCCCCGAGGCCGATGGCCGTCGTCAGGCTAAGCGCAAAAGCGGGGCCAGGCCCGCTGATGGGGATGGGCATCCATGGGCGAAATGGTTCTGTTACTGGCCGGGACCGGGCTCGCCGTGGTTGGCGCCATCGTCGCGCTGTTTGAGGCCATAGCCGCGCACGAGCGCAGGCTGGCGGCCCGTCGAGGTGCTGATCAGGATGGGGAGCTTAGGCGGCCTTCTGAGCGCGCTTAGCGATCTTGGCGACGGTGGCACGGCTGCATCCGTTGGCGTCCTGCACGGCCGGGGCCGCCAGCGCATGGCGCGGGCCAAAGCGGACCGCGGGAAATGCCGCGCGGCGGTCCATCATTCGGCCAAGATTGGTCGGCGATCTCGAGCTTGAGCGAGAGGGCGTGAAGTAAAATGCAGGATTTCCCGCACATCTACCGATGGGACCGACAAGACCGCAAAGGCCAATTGTGCCGTGTTCTCGCGCGAGGGAAGATGAACAGTTGCCTCGTTGAATTTCCTGACGGCTACCGCATGGTGACTAGCCGAAATGCGATAGGCATAGCCCCGGCGGCTCAGTTTCGGAGAGCGCTACTTGGCCCGCTTCAGGCGGCGCTTGCCTCGAAAGGGCGCGGCTGATCTTTCACCACCCGCTGCACAACTGATGTGCCGATCCCGAGCTCCCGGCCGATCTTCAGTATGCCCACGCCGTCCTTGTGGAGGCGCAGGATGCGCCTTTCCAGCTCGGGCCTGCTCATGCCCCAGCGCTTCTCGTCCTCGCTCCGCTCGACCTTGCCTTTGCTGTCGGGCTTCTTGTGGCCGCGGCCCAGCTTGATGCCGCCGGCCTTGGCCCTCGCAAGCCCGGCATTGACGCGCTCGACGATCATGGATCGCTCGAACTCAGCGAAGACGCCGCACATCTGGAACATGGCGCGACCGGACGGTGTGGTCGTGTCGATCGCCTGCTGATGCAGATACAGATTGCACTGAAGGGCCTGTAGTTCATTCAGGAAGCCGACCAAGTGCTGCAGACTGCGGCCGAGCCGATCGACGGACCAGGCGGCGATCATGTTGATACGCCGCGCTGTGGCGTCCTTAAGCAGCCTGTCGAAGCCAGGGCGTTTCTCCCGGCCGTTACGGCCAGAGATGCCGGCATCCTCATAGATATCGACAATCTCCCAGCCAGAGCGGGCCGCCACCGCCTCGAGCTCGCGGCGCTGGTTCTCTGTGGTCTGACCGTCGGTGCTGACCCTGAGATAGATTCCGACGCGCTTGTTCATGGCCGCAGCCCTCCGATTGGGATCGCTGCATCATACCCTAAGCCATACCGAAAACAACTGTCTTGTGTATGGTCTTTCATCGAGCAAATTCGTCAACGATATCCGTACGCATCACGCGTCATTTTCGGGTGGGTTTTCGGTATAGACCGCCAAACACGGCTACACGGCGAGGGCTTTGCTTGCGAGGAAACCGACCAACCTCCCGCGCGTTGTCTCGGAGCGCGGCCCCTTCGGCGAGGCCGCGCGCCTGCCGTCGTCGCCTGTGTCCTCATTCGCGGGCGGCGGCGGTGCGGCCGCGCGCAACCAACCATGCTGCGCCGAGGAAGGTGGCAGGAATTTTTTCCCATGCGCGCCTGCGCGTTGGGGGCCAAAAAACGGCCCCGGTCGCTAGGGGAGCGTGAAGCCGGGGCCGGTAGGTAGTTGCCTGATCCCAAGCTCGGACCAAAGCGAGAGCAAGATTACTCCAACGCTCGCCGATTCTGTGTTCGGTTCAGCACTTTTGGATTACGGAAAGCTGGAGGAACCTAGTACGCCGCCCCGTTACCCAAGTCACAAGCCTGCGCTGCTTGGCTTGGTTGAAGCCCATTCACAGCCGCGTCTCGCTTCGCCTCTTGTCCCATTTGCGTCGGCGGTCGAGATACCGATTTGTGGCCTCGCCCTCGCCCTCAAGCCTGAGCCGGAATGACGCTTCCCAGCTTCTCAGGTCTCTGTCTGGCCTGAATGATCCGTAGAAACGGGTTGCGGTGGAGGTCATGCTCCTGACGTATCCTGGCCAAAATCTCTCTAACGTTCGCTGCACGGTCTTGCGGTTGGTCGAGAGGTTCATGGTCTTATGGTGGCCGGTGTCCCGCACCTTGCGGATCAGCTCTATTGCCTTGTCGACGGCATCTTGCGGTAACGCGGCGCGGGCGGTGGCGGTGGTCGGCTTCGATGGTGATGTCTTCCCCAAACAAACCTCTTCCTTCGGCTGGATGGTCTTGGAAGGTTTTTGTTTGCTTGAAGAATTGAGAGCGGGGGTAATTTCGGCCTGTTCCCGCGCCGCGTGAGTGTCTTGCGTTACGCTTAATTGCGTCACGCTACCTACGTCCTTCTTAAAGGAAGCGGACGGGGTTTTCCGTAACGCGCGGCGGCGCTTCATGCGCTCAGCGGCTTGGGCGTTGGTTCGGGCCTTCATCTCATCAGGCGAGAGTCCCAAGGACGGCCTGCCGGGCTTGGCGCTGGTGCTATTCCTGGATCGGCGACGGCGGGCTCGTTCGGCGTCCGTTGCGCGTTTGAGGGCCTTGCGCTTGGCTCGGCTATCATCGTCATTGGCGCCGATCCAGCGACGGCAATTCATGGCGATGCAATCGTCTAGTGAGACGTCCAGGACATAGGCGGAATGGTCGTGGCTCCAGTTCTTGTTGGAGGTCCGGACGTATTCCACGAGGGTTTTGATGTCGGCCGCGGTGAACCAAGAAGGCGCCAGCTTCTCAATCCAACGGCGGACACCGCGAATCGGTCCAGATGGGTTGGCCACAAAGGCTTGGTCCGCGAGCCATTTGATGATGGCCCGGCCGCGATCGTTCTGCGGTATCTCTTTCAGACCGCGATGGGCAAGCCATGCCTGGATGACGTGGCGCAACCGGCCACGAGCGGCAATGACGTAGTTATCGTCATCTAGCTCGATTTCAGGGAAAGGGACGGCGTTTAGGAATTCATTTGGATTGATCGAGATGGTCATCGTTGGCCCTCAGTTTGAGAGGGCAGCGAACGACCTTGCTTTCTTGGTCCCGTTCTGGCATTTGAAGTGTGTTCATACTTCGATGACCCTCTTAGTGTGAATCCGCTCTTGGTGGTGCTTGAGCGTCGGTGAAAAATTCTCAGACGCGCCCTCGGTTGATCGCCGGGGGCGTTTCGTTTAGGGCGGCCGTGCGTGCGTCCGCCGCCGCCATGTGTCGACGGCGAGGTTGCGCGCCTCAAACGCGGGCGCGTCGTCGCTCCAGCCAACGGACCAACCGCCGGCTTCGTGCCAAACGATCGGCTCCATTGGATAAGCCACTGCAGTCAGCGGCTCGGCGGGCGTGCGCGGGCGGGGGAAGCGGATGCGGCGGACGATGCTCATCGAACATCTCCGGAACAAATTCCCCGGATTTTCCCCGTCTCGGCGCGTCGTGTTGCCGAGTCGTTCCGTGTCGAAACGTCATGAAGCAGGGATCGGCGCTGGCCTAAATCCCTTTGTTTTGTAGGGATTTCCTGCTTTTCCAGGGAGCCAAAAAAGTTGCGGCCAGCCATTGGGGGATGGCTGGCCGCGCGCGAACCGGTCTGGGACGGGGAGGGGTGGGGATGTGACCGGGTCGCGTAACTCGTCCTCTCGTAACTACTGATCTCTTGCGCTGGCGGTGGAGACCGCCGGCTTGGTATCGCCGAGCGAGACCCAGACGTTGGGATCGCTCTGCGACTGGCGCTTGACGAAGCGGTAGCCGGTCTCCGTCCAGGCCACGACGTTCTCGTTCTGATTGTCGAGAACGTACTCGCCCTTGTCGGTCTTCACCGTCAGCACCGCGTGTCCTTCGCCCTTCTTGTCGCGCACGACGGTGATGAGCAGGGCCTCTCGCGGCCATCCGGCATCGATCAGCATCTTGCGCTTCAACAGCACGTAGTCTTCACAGTCGCCGTAACCGTCCGTCGGCAGCGACCACTTCTCGATCACGCCCCAGTGCTCCTGGTCGGTCAAAGGCTTGATGGTCTCGTTGACCCACCGATTGACCTTGACGAGGTCGCGCCATGCCGACTGCGACATCACGATGTCGCGCGGCTGTGTCGGCCCGCCCTGGCATTGGGCAGTATTCTCTGCACAGAACTCGACCCAGCCGATCGGCGCACGCGTGGTGTCGCCGAGGCTCGCGTAGAGCAGGCGGCTTTCACCGGCCTGCACTGTCGCGCTGATCCCGAAGAGCATGGCGGCGATCGCCAGCCCTTTGCCCTGTCCCTTGAAGTCGAACATCGTGGCCCCCGTTTCTTGTTGGGACCACATTTCGCACGGAGCTTTTGAGTTGGCGCTAAGTCAGCCAAGTCAAGTCGAGACGAATACAAGTAAAATGCACAGCGAATTCGATCTATACTTGAATAGTATTCGCGTAAAATTTGAAATGACTGCTATTGATTCAAATTGTACGCATTAACGCGGAATCATCGGTGGAACTGCCGTTTCCGCGCGCACGGCGTCCGCGCGTTAACCGCCAAAACCGCCAACACCTCACGCGAAAAAGGCGGCGTTCGCATTGCGAAGGCCGCCTTCGGGGCTGGAAAAGCAGGGGTTTTGTCGCGTTTGCGCTTTACCGCGCGGTAACGCTCTCTTCGAGAGTCTCGGCCGGCTGCTCGTGGATGAATTCGAGCGCGAAGCCGTCTTCGAGGTTTCGCACCACGCGGCCCTGGACGCGGCCGAGCATGACCATCGATTTCAGCGACGGCCGGTTCTCCGCCGCGATGGCCGCACCGGACAGCGAGAGGTCGATGATGCGGCAAGTCATCTTGGTGCCGTCCTCGAGCGTCAGCACCGCGATCGGGTTGCGCGGCACGATACGGTCGTGGCGGCGATCCTCCGGCAGGTTGAGGATGTCGCGGTTGGCGAGCCAGGTGAGCTGGGCGGCGAGCTTGTCCCGCTTGCGGGGCGTTGCCCCGATCGTCATGGCGAAGCCGTTGTCGATGATCCGGGTGATCTTGCCCTCGACGCGGCCGATATGGTCGAGATAGGCGACCACGCGGTCGCCGACATTACCGATGCCGGGCGCCAAAAGCGCCAGCCCGCCCGGCGACATGTTGATCACCTGGCAGGGGAATTCACGGCGGTCCGGCAGCATGTAGCGGCCGAGCAGGTGGACTTTCACCCGCTGGAATCGCCGACGTTCCTCGGCGGCCGGAAGAAATTTCTTGTTCGCCAACGCCATCTTCACTACCCGACCCCCGCCCGGGCGGAGTCCGTACGACCCTAAGGCGCATAGGGTTAACGCGCGGTTATGATTGCGAGCCGGCGGCCGGAATGGTTGGGCCGGGTCGGCGTCGGAGGGCGAGGATGCGCTCGAAAAGCCACATCAGCGGCGGGCAGGCCATCACGGTGAGGGCGCCCAAGTCGAGCGCAACTCCCGCACCTCCTCCCCATTTGGCGAGCCGCCCGGCGACCGCCGGCCCCAGCATCATCGCGGCATAAAAGAGTGTGTAGAACACCCCCATCCCGATCGCCCGGGTTTCCGGCCCCAGCACCCGGGCCGGCAGGCTCATGATCGGGCCGGCCGGAAAGCCGCTGGCGAGGCCGATGAGGACGAGGATCGCGATCACTGCATCCGACCTGGGCAGCGAGGCCAGCAGCAGCGCGACGATGAGGCTTGCCACGATTGCAAGCGTCAACGGCCGCTTGAAGCGATCGGCGAGATAGCCGCCCGTCGGTACCGAGAGCACCGACAGCCACATCACCACGCTAATGGCGGATCCCGCGGCGGCGATGCCCCAGCCGCGCTCGGCCAGCAGCGAGGGGCCGAACGAGAAGATCATTGCGAAGCCGACATTATAGAGGCCCCAGATCAGGCCCGCGACGATCACCGCCAGCAGCGCAGGTCGATCGAGACGCGCCGCGGCTGCGGCGGGTGCGGTTGTCGTTGGCGGCGGCTGATAGAACGCGATCAGCACGATGCCGATCGCGGTCAATGCGCCTGCTGACAGAAACACCGCGCCGGCGCCATATGCCGTGCCGATCGCCGGCAGCACCAGCAGCGAGATTCCGACGCCGGCCGGCCAGGAGTTGACGAAGATCGCCATCGCCGTCGCGATCTCCTTTCCGGCAAACCAGTCGGTGCCCATCTTGGTGAGCTGCACCGTGAGCAGCACGCCGCCGGCGCCGGAGGCGAGCCGACCCGCCATCTGCCACCCCCAGACGTCCGTCACGGCCATCACGAGGCTGCCGGCCGTCATCAGCAGCAGCGCCGCAATGGTCGTGGGCTTGTCGCCAAAGGTGCGTCCGATCGCGCCGCCCGGCAGCGCCAGCACGACACCCGGCGTGAAATAGAGCCCGATCAGGATGCCGATATCGGCGAGGCCAACGCCAAAGGTCTGTTGAAGCAGCGGCGCGACCGCGGCCACGCTCTGGAATTGGAATGCGATGGTGAGGCGAACCACGAACAGGATCGCAAGAATGCCCCAGCGATTGCGCAACGCCTCACCCTCCAGCCGCTGTGGCGAGCGTGCGGTCGCGAGAGGCCGGTGTCAACGGCGTGAGGCTGCGTCCTTACGCCTTCTTGGCCGCGCGCTGATAGAGCAGCAGCAGCAGCGCCAATAGCACCGCGGCCGAGAGGCCGAGCGACCAGTGGATGCCGATCGCCGCGCCGAACAGCCCCACGGTGATGCCGCTGAACGCCCGCATCCCGAGCCCTGCCATGTTGTAAAGGCCGACGACGCGGCCGCGGATGTCAAGCGGCGCATTCAACTGCACCAGCGCCTGCGCCATCGTGTTGAACGACAGCTCGAAAAAGCCCGCGGCAAACAGCAATACGATTGCAGCAGGATAGATCCGCATCGAGGCGAAGCCGAGCAGCGCCACGCTCCACAGCATCGCGAGCGTGATCGCGGTGCGCGGCGTGCCCTTGAGTCGTCCCCAGGATTCGAGCGCGATGCCGGCGAGCAGGGCGCCGGCGGCGTCGGCAGCGAGCAGCACGCTATAGGAGACGCCGGGATCGCCATGCCCGAGATCGCCGGCGAAGCCCGGCATTTGGGCGTGATAGGCGTTGCCGATCATGAAGGAGGTGAGGCCGGCAAGCCACGTCATTGCGGTCAGGACCGGCTGGGTGCCGATGGCGCGAATGGTGAGGAGGATGTCGGCGAGGCCGCGGACGGCGAAGCGCCGCACCGCGACGCTCTTGTCGCGCACCGGCGCCCAGAACAGCCAGAGCAGCAGCGGCAGGTAGAACAGCGTATTGAAGATGATGCCGTGCGAGGTGCCGAGCGTCAGCATGATGACGCCGCCGACGGCCGGACCGACCAAAATGCCGAGATAGCGTGCCATTGCGTTGAGCCGCACCGCGCTCGGCAGGTCGGCCGGGCCGACAAGGTCGTAGAGCAGGAGCTGGTTCGGCGTCTGCCACAACACGCCGGCGCAGCCGTGGATCACGAGCAGCAGCATCGCGTGCCACATCTGAATGGTGTCGGTGATGAAGAAGAACCCCCATCCGCTCGACGCCACGATGAACAGCAGCATGCCGCACTGGATGATGCGGCGCGGATCGAACCGGTCGGCGAGCCCGCCGACGGCGACCGAGAACAGCAGGAATGGCAGCCAGTGCGACAGCACCGCAAAACCCGCCAGCGCCGGCGAATGGAATTTCTGGAACACCACCCAATAGCTGATCACATGCTCGATGTTGTCGGCCATCATCGCGAGCACGTAAGCCACGAACTGGAGGCGGTAGGGCACGGACTTCATGGCCGCGAACGAGCCGGACGCGACCACGGGATTTTGGGGGAGGGGATTCACTCGATCACCTGGGCAGGAGTTGGGCGGGCCTTACACGTTCGCCGCTGAGTGCTCAAGACACTTGGGTGTGTGGAGCACGTAGCCCGGATGGAGCGTAGCGAAATCCGCGGCCGCCGGCCCCGCATTCCGCTCCGCTTCATGCGGGCTACGAGACTGCAACGCGCGTCGTAAGATTTGGAAGCCAAACGTGAGTTGCGACTCTCACTGCCGGCTCCCAATGTGCCGCCGGCTGGGAAGGGCACAATGACCAAAGCGATCATATTCGATTTTGACGGCGTCATCGCCGACAGCGAGGTGCTGTCCAACACCGTGCTGGCCGAGATCGTGACCGAGCTGGGCGTGCCGACGACGGTCGAGGACGCCTATCGCGACTACATGGGCAAGCGGTTTCACGAGGTGATTGCAGCAATCGAGACCGCGGTCGGCCGAACGCTGCCGCCGGCGTTCGGCGAGCACTATCAGGATCGCACCTTGACGCGGTTCAGGCTCGAGCTCTCGCCGATCGCGGGCGTGCGGGATTTCATCTCGAAATTCGCCGAGCTGTCCCGCTGCATCGCCTCGTCCTCCTCGCCGGACCGGCTCGCCGTCTGTCTCGATGTCCTGGACATGGTTTCGCTGTTCGAGGGACGGGTGTTCAGCGCCTCCAACGTCGCGCGAGGCAAGCCGCATCCGGACATTTTCCTGCATGCCGCCGCCGAGATCGGCGTGTCGCCGCGCGACTGCATCGTCATCGAGGACAGCGCGAGTGGCGTCATCGCCGGGCGCGCGGCGGGCGCAACGGTGATTGGACTACTGGCTGCAGGGCACATCCGCCAGGGCCATGCCGCTACACTCAAGGATGCTGGCGCGCACTACATCGCTGCGGACTATGTCGAGGTCGAGCGGATCGTCGGAAGCCTGCTCGCCGGCTAGAACTCATCCGCCGTAGCCCGGATGGAGCGCCGCGAAATCCGGGACCGCCGGCCCCGCATTCCGTTTCACTTCATGCGGGCTACGAATAACCAACTTGGCGAGACCGCGCATCTCACATACGCTGCTCTCGGCCCGCACCAATCAATCATAACAAGCGGGCGGCGAGGACACACCATGGAATCAATCCGCGTCTGCACCCATGCCGGGCCGGGCACTGAACCCGTCATTCGCACCGTGCCGTGGCCGAAGGTCGGCCGGAAGGGCGCGCTGATCAAGATCGGCGCCTGCGGCGTTTGCGGCACCGACCTGCACATCCTCAAGGGTCATTGGCCGAAGCCGTTGCCCTGGCCGTTCACGCTCGGCCACGAGCTCGGCGGCGTTATCGTCGAATGCGGCGATGAGTTCACTGAAGACTTCATGAGCAAGCCGCTTGCGGTCGGCTCGAAGGTGATGATCCCGCCGCTGATGCCCTGCGGCCGCTGCTACTACTGCATCCATTATCCGCAGACCGCCAACAAATGCCTGACGCCGGTCTATTACGGTCGCTATCTCGGCTTCGACAAGGCGCCGCATCTGTGGGGCGGCTGGGCCGAATATGTCTATGTCGATCTCGACATGCTGCCGGGCACCAAGATCTACAAGCTGCCCGACGACATGTCGTTGCGGCTGGGCGCGCTGTCGGAGCCGCTCACCTCCTGCATCCGCGCCTTCAACCGCGCGAGCCGTGCCGGCGGCTTCAGTTGGGGCGACACGGTGGTGATCCAGGGCTCTGGCCCGATCGGCATTCTGGCCGTCGCGGCCGCGCAGGAGATGGGGGCAGGGCGGGTGATCTGCGTCGGTGCGCCGGAGGAGCCACGGCTCAGACTCGCGCGCGAGTTCGGCGCGGAAGCGACCGTCAACATCGAAGTGCTCAAGACGCCCGAGGCGCGCATCAAAGCGGTGCGCGACATCGTCGGCGGCTTCGGCGCCGATCTCGTGATGGATTGCTCGGGCCATCCCACCGCCGGTCCCGAAGGCATCGAGATGCTGCGCGACGGCGGCACCTATGTCGAGATGGGGCAGTTCACCGACGCCGGCTCGATCGACACCTCCTGGCACCGCATCTGCACCAAGGACCTCAACGTGCTCGGATCCTGGGGCTTTACCGGTAACGATCTGCCACTCGGCGTCGACATGCTCTATCGCACCCGCGACAAATATCCGTGGCTGAAGACGCAGACGATCTATCCGTTCTCGGAAGAAGGCGTCGCGCAGGCCGTGAGCGATGCGATGGCGATGAGGACGGTGAAGTCGACCATCGTGCCGTGGCCGGAACTGGTCGAGTAATCCATGTCGTTAATCCTCCACGGCCTCGCAGCGTTTCTGGTCGAAGCCAAGCGGCGGACCTATGCGGGCCTGGATGACGAGGCGACCGTGGCGACGCCGCTGCTCGCCGGCTCCAAACAGCTCGAGCATCGGGCGCCGCCTTTTGCCTATCGCGACATCTATTTCGGCATGGGGTTCTTTGTCGGGCAGGAGACGGTGTCGCGCAATGATCAGGTCATCTGGTCGATGAGCTACAGCGGCGGCGCTCGCGCGGAGATCACCGATCGGCAGACCCTGCTCGAGATCTACAAGTTCCTGCGCCAGGCGCTGCTGGCCATCGACGTCGCGGAGCCCTACCGCGGCCCGCGCCTGTTCGAGCAGGCCGGCATGACCTATCGCAACGACGTCGAGGGCGCGCTCGAGCGCTTCCACGGCGTCGAGACGATCTCGCGTCGCGATGGCGCGTTGCTCTACGAGCTGCGCTACAGCGGCGGTCTGCTGCGATGATGATATCGCCGCACGTGCCCCACGGAATGAAGGACATGAAAATGGACGAACACACTGGCGAGCAGAGCCGGCGCGCCCGCTCGCCCTTCGGCGCTATCAGCGCGATCGACTACACCGTCATTTTTGTCCGCGACATGGCGGCGATGCGTCGCTTCTATGAGGACGTCCTCGCCTTTCCACTGCTGCGCGAGCTGTCGCCGAACTGGATCGAATATCGCGTCGGCACCAATACGCTGGCGCTGGCAAGGCCGAGCCGGACCGCGACTGACGCGCCGACGCCGGCGGGCAGCGCGGCGCTCCAACTGGCCTTCAAGGTGTCCGCGGCCGAAGTCGACGCGTGTGCCGACGAACTCCTTCGACGGGGCGTTGCGCCACTGTCGCCGCCGACGGATCAGTCCTTTGGACATCGGACGCTGTTCTTCCGCGATCCCGACGCCAATCTGCTGGAGGTCTTTGCGGAGATTTGAGAGCGGGTCCCATCGATGCGCTGGCATGAAGACGGTGAAGTCGACGATCGTGCCGCGGCCGGAGCCGGCGGGATGATGGCGGCCAAAAGACGCAGGAACAGGCTCGACGCCTAAAAAGTTCCATCAGGAATCCGCGAGTCATCCATGCTAAGGTGAAACTTAGGTCCAAGTTCCGGCTTTCACTTCGCGGGAGAGGTACCGTGAAGCAGATCCTGAAACCCGTCACTTTCGTCCTGGCCGCCATCTACTTTCTGGTCGACGCGGTCTTCATGGCCGTGGCCCGGCCGATATCGCGTTGGATTGGACAGCATTTCGAATTCAAGCGATTGCGGGCCTGGATCAGATCGCTGCCGCCTTATCCATCGCTCGCCTTGTTTTCGGTGCCCGTGATCATTCTGGAGCCGATCAAGCCGGTGGCAGCATACCTCGCCGCGACGGGCCAGGTCCTGAGCGGTGCGGTGACCTTCATCATCGGCGAACTCCTCAAGCTCGTGCTGGTCGAGCGCCTGTTTCATCTCACGCGCGACAAGCTGATGAGGATTCCGGCTTTCGCTTGGGCCTATACGAAGTTCGCCGAGGCGAAGGCCTGGCTGCAAGCAACCGAGGCCTGGCGGGTCGTCCGCGCCTTGAGCCACGCGGCGCGGGACTATGTTGCGCAGGCCAGAGCAAGGCTGGTCAGCGGCTTCAGCAAGCTGGTGACTTCCAGGGATTAGGGTCCGAAGGGCCGTGTACTCCTCAGACGACCTTGCGCGCTGCGGCGGTCGCCTTGTCGCCCGTGTTCGGCGTGCCGGTCGGCTCGATCAGCAGGAGGTGGACCTCCTCGCGTGCCACCGGGCGATGTTCAACACCTTTGGGCACGACGTAGAGTTCGCCCGGACCGAGCGTCACCGTGCGATCCCGCAATTCGATGTCCAGACTGCCTTTCAGGACGAGAAAGAAATCGTCGGTATCCTCGTGCTTGTGCCAGGTAAACTCTCCCTTCACCTTCACCACCATCACGTCGCAATCGTTGAAGGTCGTGATCGTGCGCGGAGACCAAAGATCCTGAAAGGTCGCGAGTTTGTCGGCAAGCGATATTCCGTCGGCCATGTCTCACCCGTATCCTGTTCTCTCGCGAGGCACGATTTGGGGTCGAATTGCCGATGCGACAAGGTTTGCATCCAGTCGGCTCGGCGATCTTGCCCTGCCGATATCTGAGGGCGGCGCACTAAGCCTGCGGACCGGCGCCCTTGGCGCGAGCTGTATCAAGGTCGCGGGCAGCAAAAAGCTTCGGCTTTGTCGCCGACTTATGCGGGAAATGGTGCGGTCACCGGCATCGCCATGCCGCATAGCTATGGTGATTTGCCTCCGCCTGGCGTAAAGACCGGGCCAAATCGCCACGCGTGCGACTGGCCGCTTGCCGGCACGCGCGTTTCAGGTCCTGCGGCTCGCCGGTTTGCGCCTGAATTAACCAAGGTTTTCCATCTCGTGTCATTTCCGACCCTTCCCCCGCCGCTCGCCCGAGCATTGGCCGAGCGGAACTACGATTCACCGACCCCCGTTCAGCTCGCTGTGCTCACTGACGAAGCCGCTGACCGCGACCTGCTGGTTTCCGCACAGACCGGCTCCGGCAAGACGCTGGCCTATGGCCTCGCCATGGCAAAGAATCTGCTGGGCGGTGCCGAACGATTTGAGCCGGCTGCAGCGCCTCTCGCCTTGATCGTGGCGCCGACCCGCGAACTCGCGCTGCAGGTCCAGCGTGAGCTGGCCTGGCTTTATGGACATGCGGGTGGGCGCGTCGTCTCCTGTGTCGGCGGCATGGATCCGCGCCGCGAACAGCGCGAGCTCGCCGCGGGCGCTCACATCGTCGTCGGCACGCCCGGCCGATTGTGCGATCATTTGCGGCGCGGTCGTCTGGACATCTCCCAATTGACCGCGGTCGTGCTCGACGAGGCCGACGAAATGCTCAATCTCGGTTTTCGCGAGGACATGGAATTCATCCTCGAGACCACGCCGGACACGCGCCGCACCTTGCTGTTCTCGGCGACGTTTCCACGCGGCATCGTCGCGCTGGCCAAGCAGTATCAACAGCAGGCCTTTCGGATCGAGGTCGCGGGCGACGAAGGCGGTCATGCCGATATCGAATACCGGGCCATCCGGATCGCCCCCGGCGATGTCGAGCACGCGGTCGTCAACGTCTTGCGCTTCTTCGAGGCGCCGAGCGCCCTGGTGTTTTGCAGCACGCGCGATGCCGTCAGGCACTTGCAGGCGGCGCTCCTGGAGCGCGGCTTTTCCGTGGTCGCTCTGTCCGGCGAGTTGACGCAGAACGAGCGAACCCTGGCGCTTCAGTCGCTCCGCGATGGACGGTCCCGCGTCTGCGTGGCGACCGACGTGGCCGCCCGCGGCATCGACCTGCCCAGCCTCGACCTCGTCATTCATGCGGATCTGCCCAATGATGCGGAGGTCATGCAGCATCGCTCAGGGCGCACGGGACGCGCGGGCCGAAAGGGTACAAGCGTCCTCCTGGTGCCGCCCGCGCGACGGCGGCGTGCTGAATTGCTGCTGAATCTGTCCGGCATCGATGCGGAGTGGGGGACGGCGCCCCAGGTCGATGAAATCCGCAAGCTCGATCATGAGCGCATGAAGGACGTGTTGTTCACCGAGGAGACGACTGCCGACGATCTGGTTCTGGCGCAGGCCTTGTTGGCCGAGCGATCGCCCGAGGATATCGCTGCGGCGCTGGCGCGGCTTTATCGCGCGCGACTGCCATCGCCCGAGGACATCATCGATCCGGGTGAGCGAAGCGGCCGGCCGCGCGACGATCGCGGTCGCGACAGATTTCAGGGCGAGGGCGGCGAAGATCGCCCGGCGAGGCCCCGATCGAAATCGGGAAAGACCTCCTCGCGCCACGGCATGGCGGAGGCAAGCGTCTGGTTCCGCGCCGCCATCGGACGCAGAAAGAATGCGGAAGCACGCTGGTTGTTGCCGATGATCTGCCGTCGTGGCGGCATCGACAAGCGCGACATCGGCGCTATCAAGATCATGGATACCACGACCGAGTTCGAGATATCCGAGCGGGTTGCAGACTCCTTCGCCGCCAAGATCAAGCGCCCGGACAAGGAAGACAGCATCCGCATCGAGCCGCTGGCAAACGCGCCGCAAGGGCAGGCACCTTCGGAAGAGCGGTCACACGTGCCTCGGCGCGACGCCGGCGACAGCGATCGCGATGAGCGTCGCGCCGATCGTTCGCGCGATGCGAAGGGGCCGAAGCACCACAGCAAGTCGCACGGCGAGCGCAGGCCGAAATTCGACGATGCGCTGGCTTTCGGAAAGAAAAAGAAGCATCGGAACAAGCCCGGCTACGCCGGAGAGCCGCCATCGGTCACGCCGTGGCCTGCGAAGGGCGTGCCGGGAAAGAAGGCAAAGAAGAAGCGTCGAGGCTGAGTTGTTGCCGAAAGCGCGTGAGCCGGGCGGAGGAGATCACGTCCCGGCGCGGGGATCGGCGAGCTCGCGGAGCATATAGGTCGCGTTCTCGCCATAGGATGCGAGCTTCCCGCGCAAGACGGCATCGGCTGCGACCGCCCGGAAGCCGAGGCGCTCCCATGTCGATCGTGTCCCATAGACCGAAACGAGCGCGAGCGTGGTGATGCCTGTCGTTCGCGCCAGGCTTTCGATGGCCGCGACATAGGCGCGCGCCGCACCGCCACCGCGGTACGCAGGCAGCATGGCGACATCGTGTACGTAGAGACAGTTCGCATCGCCAGGCAGCTTTTCCAGGACGCCGTCGAGCGGCGGGATCTGGTACTGCATCCACGGATGCGCGAGCCCGTAGCCGGCAATCTCGCCCTTCGTGGCGAGCACGAGGCAGCCGTCCGGGCAGAGCCGCATCTTCTCCGCGAGCACCTCCGGCCGTTCCGGAAGATCGGGATGAATGCGTTCCGCGATCGCGCTGATCGCCGGCAGGTCCAACGCGCGCGCCTGGCGCCAATGCGGCTTGCTCATGTCGATCCGTCGTTCCGTCTCTTCCATTGCAATTTATTCCGTTACGCCGCCATGCGCAGCGAAAAATATCCTTGCCGCTATCGCAGGAATACGGCGCGCCGCGCGGCGTCCTATTCATGCAAGCCAATTGCATGACAGGAGACACCATGACCGCGTCCTCGATCCGCCTCGCACTCACGCTCGCAGCATCGCTGGCGATTGTTCCCGCTGCTTTCGCTGCGCCGCTGACCAAGACGGGCAAGACCGACAAGGGCAGCGTGCTCACCGACGCCAAGGGCATGACGCTCTACACTTTCGACAAGGACACGAACGGCAAGTCGGCCTGCAACGGGCCGTGTGCGACAAACTGGCCGGTGCTGAAGGCCGAGGCGAGCGACGCGCCGGGTGAGGGCTACACCATCATCACGCGCGACGACGGCTCCAGGCAATGGGCCTACAAGGGCAAGCCGCTCTATACCTTCGCCAAGGACCAGAAGCCCGGTGACATCACCGGCGACGGCTTCTTGAACGGAGCGTGGCATCTGGCGATGCCGTAACAGGGTTGCGCGCGGGCCTGGTGCGTCGCTCTACCGATGCAGGCGACGCACCGTCCAGCGCCGTCGGTCGGGCTATCGCGGATATTCGAGCTGCATCGCGACGAAGTCAGCCGTGCGCGTTCCGTAGCGTGCGTCGATCGCCAGCAGGGTCTGGTCCAATGCCTGTACCGGTGGCAGGGCGAGGGCGGCCGGCGGCGTCTGCGTCACCGGCCAATCGGCTGCGACCTTGTCGGGCAGGATACCGAGGCCGCCGCGGCTCGGCTGCGCATCGGCGGTAGCGGCGAAGGTGAGGGCGCGCGAGCGATAGGTCCGCGACCACGCATCGGCAATTAGCGCGAGCGACACCTCGTCGATACCGGACGTCAGCGCGATCCCGAGCTGCTCGCGGTTCCAGAATGCGAGCGTGTTTGTGATCGCCGTCAGCGCAAACGGGCGCGTGAACCGGAATGCGTCGCTGCGGTGGCGCCCGTCCCACGCGGCAAGGCCGATGTCGCGGGCCACCGCCTCGGCCTTGGCGCGCCCGGCGATGGCCTCGATCAAGGTGAGTGCCATCGGCATGGATGCGGTAATTCCGGTCGTCGTGGCGACTCCGCGGTCGACGACCAGCCGGCGGTCTGCGACGTAACGGATCGCGGAATTCTTCTTTAGATCGCGCACGGAAAACCAGTGCGTCGTGGCCCGTTTGCCGTCAAGCAGTCCCGTGTTGGCCACGACCTTGGCGCCGACGCAGACGCCGATGATGATGGCGCCCTTGGCGGCCTGGCTCCTGATCCAGTGCAAGGCCACGGCATCATCCTCGCGCGTCATCGCCGGCACGATGACGTAATCGGCGCCATCGGGATGCGCGGCATCGAACTCGGTGATCGTCGCGTGCGGTTGCACCTTCAGCGCGGGATAGAGCGTGACGGGGCCCGGCTGCGTTGCCAGCGTGAGGACATCGGCGACATCGGCGCGCGCGAGGATGCCGTACGGCATCAGATAGTCGGTGGTCTCGCTCATGTCGTTGATTCCGACGACGGCGATCAGCGGACGTTTCCGCTTCGGCGGCTTCAGGGCGGCAAGCGTCGCCTCGGATTCGTCTCTGGATATTACAGGCGCAGTGCCGCGAGCCGGCGAGCCCGGTAGAAGGAACAGCCAGGTTGCACCGACCGCCAGCAGCAGCGCCACGCAGCCGAGGCCGCTCCACGTCAGAATGCGCCAGCTCATGATGGTGTCGCCCGATCTTCGTTGCCTCACGCTGGCAATGGAAGCTACTCGCTCGCCACGGCATCGGGAATGACGCAAATCCGGCAAAAAAGGTCATGCCGCAAGTGCGATCATTGGTCTCGCGGCGGGAGTTTTGGCGCCGATCTCAAGTTGGTGTGTGCGATCGCAACAACTTCCGAGATTTAAAATGCTGTTTGCGCCGCATCGTCACATGTTTCGAATTAAATCAAGCTGAGAGTCCGAAAGCGAACAGAAATTTTGAGTCCCCTCGACCATAGTCGGCTCCGGCAGGGGGCGAGAGCGGTAGACCCGCAGCAGTATCCCATTGTCATGAAAATTGGGGCACTGGTGTTCCGGTGCGGCAAGCACCTGAACGCGTCGGGGAGTCTTCAATCCAATATGCAGTTTCGCTTGAAAGGATGAATGCCCGTGAGTGATGCCAATGTGAAAGTCGACACGAATGCCGCTCCGCTGAACGAAGCGGCCAACGGAAGCGCAAAGCTCCACTTCAACGTACCATTCTTCAATATCCAGACGATGTTCGGCAATCTCGCCGAGCAGGGCGCCACGCGGGCCAAGGCAAATTTCGAGCAGATGAAGGCGGCTTCCGAGGAGATCACCGGAGCTCTGTGCGATGCCTGTTCGACCAATGCGATGCGTGCCGCCGATTATGGCACGAAGGTCATCGAAATATCCAACGCCAATGCCACCTCCACGCTGGAATTCCTCTCCCAGCTCGCGGATGCGAGGTCGTTTGCCGATCTCGTAAACCTCTCGACGACCCACAGCCGCAAGACCTTTGAAGCAACTTCGGCCCAGAACCGCGAGCTCTGGGACCTCGCCCAGAAGGTCGCGACGGAAACGGCCGAGCCGATCAAGCAAAGCTTCAACCGGGTCTTGCGTAGGGCTGCTTGAATCGACGCTGTTGGCCGCGCGGATCGGCTGGACGAGCGTCTTCGCAAGAAGAGACGCCATCCAGCCGATTGCGGCCCCCTCACTGTTGAGGTGATGCCGAGCTGGAGGAAATCAGGATGGGTATGGTGATGATCAGGTGCCCGGAAACGGGAAGTGCCATTCCGACGGGCATCGAGATGGATCGCGACAGGTTTCGGTGCAGCACCGTGTTCTTTTCGCGCACCTATTGCAAGATGTGCGCTGCCACGCACGAGTGGTTCGCCAGGGAGGCCTGGGTCTACGAGTCGGTCTTGGCGAACGGGAAGTCCGGGGGCGGGCAGCCATTCCGCGCCGGCGCGGCGTGAAGGAGCCTTGGCGCGTCCTGCGAAACGATCCGGTCGATCCTGCGCCTCATCACCTTGTAGCACTCGCATGCGACGACCTCGAGCCGTTGCCTGTCGATCTCGAGCTGGCCGCGCCGACTGGACCTGATGGCCCTTGATGCTCGAAGTGCGCTCACGACGTGCGTGACCGTGGTGCGGCGGACGCCGAGCAATTCCGACAACGTCTCCTGGGTCAAGGGCAGGACGTCGCCGCCATCCGTCCGATCGTGAATGTGAAGCAGCCAGCGAGCGAGGCGCGCTTCGACGGAGTGCAGCGCATTGCAGGCTGCGACGTGCTGGACTTGCGTCAGCATCGCCCTGGTGAAAATCTGAACCACACTTGCGACGGCGGGACTGCGCTCGAGCGCGGTGTGAAATCGCGCGGGCGAGATCTGCAGCGCGGTCCCTGCCACCCGGACGACCGCGGTCATGGGTGATCGGATGGGGCCGAGCGCCGTCATGAGTCCGACGGCGCCGTCGTTGCCGATCACGGCGGTTGCGGCCGTCTGTCCGTTCGGCAACTCCATGATGAGAGCGACTGCGCCGCTGCAGGGGAAGTAAAGGTGTTCGATCCGATCACCCGATCGAACCAGGACGGCGTCGTGCTGGAGTGGTACTTTGCGTAAATGCGGTGCAAGCAAAGCGAGATCGGCCGGCGGTAACGCAGCTAACAGGCGATTACCAACTCTTGTCGCGTGCTCCATCACGGGAAGCTTCCCTGGACGGAGGCCCGGCGGTCAGCAGACGTATCTTCACCGGCCGAGCCGCGTTGCCGCCTGCCACGGCAGAAGGCAAACGCACCTTGGAGGCTAAGGTTCCGATGACGAAGCGCAAGCCCGCGCGCCGGCGCGTCTGACCGCGATCAGAATTTTGCAATGACGATCGGGGGCGTGTGCAAGCGCTGCGCGCCCGACACGAGGGCTGCTGCTACCTCAACCCCTCATACACCATCAGCCCGCGTGCGATTTGCAGCTTGCGGATGGCACGCGGCAACAGTTTCTCCGGCTGGTGCAGATAGCGCCATGAGGTGAGGGTGAAGGCGCCGAGCGCGCCGCATGCGTCGTCGAACGGCGCGAGCACGCCCGTGACGCTCACCGGCGTGTGCGGGCGCGCATTGAAGGGCAGCAGCAGGAGCTCCAGATGCGCCTTGCTGCCATCCTCGCGCGCCGCGGTGAGGCCGGCGATGGCGCCGAGTGTCTCGTCGGCGACAACCGTCGTGATCTCTTCGATCTCGGCGCGGCTCGTCGCGGTGAACAGCGCGGCGAAGCTCTGGTCCTTGAGGTCGCAGCCGGCGAGCGCGCAGACGCGGGTGCCGGCGACGCGGAATGGAAAGCCGAGCTTGGGCTCGCAGGAGAGGACGAAGATGTCCCCGAGCAGGCCGCGGACGGCCGCCGGATCGATATCGGCCCTGTCCGGTGCCCGGGCAGTGCCGCGCTTTTCGTCCCAATATGCGAAGAATTCGCGGCTCGACGGATGTTTCATGTCTGAACGCTTACCCCCGGGTGCGACCTCGCGGGACAAACCTGTCCCGCTTCAGTGCACCCGCGATCCCTATGGTTGTTGTGCAGGAGGGGATTTGCAGCGTCCATGCCGCAGGCGTGTTTTCTTCCCCGCCGGGGCCGCCTTTGCATCGTTAACGTTAAGTTAACGATGCGCGGCCTTTGCATCGCCATAAGCGACTCAGATCATTGACAAATCGGCGCTGAACCTTCTTTGGCGCGGCCCGCGAATAACGAAAAATGGCGGGTTTGCGACGAGGCGGCGCTCGGCCCGACCGGCTGGCAGCCTCAGGCAGCCGTTTCTGCTGATCTGGCGGCCCTAAAGGCCAGCCACGCCGCAAAAACGCATCAGCGACTCGCGGTTAAGGCTTGGCGATGCCATCAGGCAGCCTGCCAAGGCCTTGTCTGACCGGGCCGCCAAAGACCGCCAGCCTTAAAGGCGGCCTAGCATCAGTCTGGCCAGCCCACTGCCCGCCACGCGGTCGCTGCACTGGCCAAAAGGCGGCCTTCTCCACCAGAAGATTTAGTGCAAGTACTTGTTCGCGCATTCCGAGTGAGTTTGGATGAACGTCGAATGCGGCCATCCAACATTTTTTTTGCAGCGCGGGGGGGAAGGATATGAGCACAGAGGAAGCGGGCAGCGACGCGGCTCCAAAAAAGAAGAAGAAAGCTGTCAAGCGGGCGAAGAAACCAAAGAAGGCCAAGAAGGCTGCCAAGGCCAAAGCACAGACAGGCGGAACGGCGAAGTTTCCTCGGCACAGCGTTGAGAAAGCACTCCGGATACCGAAAGCAATCATTGACCAGAACGCCGGGCGCGATTGCACAGAAGCGGAGAGCGCCGAATATGTTGGCGTCGGATACAATGGACCTTACAAAGTCGAGGTCAGTTCGGCGCTGAAATACGGATTTCTTTCTCGGCCGAGCGCCGGCACAATCAAGGTTACGGATAGGGCGAGGCAGGCGATCCGCCCACAGAACCAAGGCGACGATGTCGATGCCTTTCGCGAAGCAGTATTAGAAGCGCCGGAAATTTCAGAAGTCTACAAGCACTATCGGGGCGAGTATCTTCCTGACGATGGCTTTTTCGAGCATGCACTCGAAGACAAATTCTCGATCCCTACCGAGAAGGTTGCCGAGTTTAAGGAAATTTTTCTCTCATCTCTCCAAAGCGCCAAGCTTGTTGAAAAGAAAGACGATAAGTATCGTATCTTGGATACAGCAGCAGCCGCAGGAGACGGTGCAGCTACAATCAAGAAACTCAGCACGGCCGCGAACGTCAGCGCGAGTGATAGCTGCTTTGTTTTGATGCCGTTCGGCTCTCCGATCGGCGATTACTATCAGCAAATCTATGAGCAAGCGATCAAGAGAGCCGGCTTACGACCAGTCCGCGCCGATGCCGATATCTTCGGAACGGGAAAAATCATCGATCAAATTTGGGAAGGCATCAATGCGGCAAAGGTGCTTGTTGCTGAACTGACAACCAGAAACCCAAATGTGTTTTACGAATTAGGATTCCGTTTTCGAGAAGATGGAGGAAGTCGGCACCGCCCTGACACAGGTTCAGAGCCTCACCGACTATCAGGCTGTCGGCGTCCGCTGCCGCGAAGCACTACTTGAACTGATCGGTGTCGCGCAGGACGCGGCAATATGGACCGACAAACCGCCGCAGCGTGCGAACTTCCGCGCGTGGACGGAAATCATCTGCAACGATCTTCTGCCGGGCGACACCAACAAAGAGCGTCGCGGGGCCGTCAAAAGTGCGCTGGAGTCCGCGTGGACGTTTTCCAACTGGCTCACGCATTCAAAGTCCGCCACCTGGCTTGATCCCGACATGGCGCACGCATTGATCCAGCTTGCCTGCGGAATGGCAGCGCGATTCATTGTTCGCGGGTTGCGCGGTGTACCTGATGAGTGCCCGAACTGCGGCCTGCCGCATCTCGAACCAGAGCAGGCCGAAAACATCGCCGCACCCGGCGTACTATGGGAACGACCGCGCTGCGCTGATTGCGGATGGACCGGCAGACCCGTCCCAATCCTCGATCTCGAGGACGGACAGCCCATTATCATCCGTGAAGGCGGAGGGTCCGGAGACCATAGCATCGTGACAGTTCCGCTTCGCACGATCGTTAGGCCGGGTGATCCGCCGATCGAGCCGCTAAAGAAAACAGAAACCGGACCACCGAAGCCGGTCGTCTATTTTGCCTACGGGTCCAACATGTCGACCGCCCGGCTACGAGAGCGCATGCCGAGCTGCAAGCCACTCGGCATTGCTACCTTGCCGGGTCACGAGCTTCGCTTTCATAAGCGCAGCATAGACAAGTCCGGGAAGTGCAACGCATTTGCTAGTGGCAACAACAATGAAGTGATCGGAGTCCTGTTTAGCTTCGATCCTGCAGAGCGCGACAAGCTGGATCAGGCCGAAGGCGTCGGCAGCGGCTATGAACACGCGATGGTCACGGTCATCAACGAGAAAGGTCGCAGGCGGAAGGTCCTTACCTATCTTGCCACCCCCGACTACATCGACGACAGCCTCAAACCCTACGGTTGGTACAAGGACTTTGTCCTTGCCGGTGCTAGGGAACACGACCTGCCGCCCGAGTATATTGAAGAATATATCCAGTTGGTTGAAGCAATCGAAGATCCCAACAAGGCACGGGACAAGAAGCAGCGGGCCACGCTTGGAAGTCCAACGACCGAATAGCGCGCACCTGACCATTCATCGCGTCCATCTGGCAATGATCCTTTGCGCCACCCTCAGCACCTCGACATCGCGATACTTGGCTGATGATGACAGCCGCGAGGCTCGTTGACGGCACCAACCGTTACGCGTCGCGTCTTGCCATCCGGTGATGTGCGCTGCACGGACATAGGTCCGCGCATAGCTGACACCGCTGCACAGCACGGCAAAGCCTTCTAGTTCACTCTCCCAATGCAGCACTTGTTTTCCAGATGGATCAGGTGCGCGCCGCTTCGTAATCGTTTTTTCGATCAGCTTGAGCAGTGACATCACCGTCTCCCTTTGCCTTTGTTGGGCGTGGTTGGCGGCTGATGCCAAATAAGGAAAATTGGCTGATCGCGGACGCCAAACCGCGCATTGATCGCGGCAAACGTTAACGATGAAGGGTCTTAAAAATAATGTGATTACAGATACTCAGGCCAAACGCAGCATGTTATTTATGGCTGCGTTGGGCGGCCTTGCGTTAACGTTAAATTAACGATGGGCTTTGCGCATCGTGGGCGCCTGCTATGGTGATCGCGGTCGCAAGCCTCGCCGCTTTCTTCCAGGTTCTCGGCGGGGCATGTACACAGGCGTCAAACAGTTTGGTCACGGGCCGCGGGGAGGGGTGGGGATACTCCTTATCCCTCTTAGGTGCCCGGAAGGCCGACATGGACAGGGAGGGCTTTTCCCAGAGCCCTCCCTTTTCCTTTTGTGCACTTGCGCAAGGCCGGCAAAGGCGACTATCTCCAAGCCTGTCGCTCCGATCGCGCCTGAAAGCGAAGTACCCCTTGGACTCCCCGCCAAATCTCCCGCCGGAGCAGCCGGCCGCAATCGAGGAGGCTCCGCGCGAGCCGGTCCTGACGTTGCCGTTCGCGCTGACGGCCTATGTCGTCCTGCTGGCCGTGATCCATCTGCGGGTGCTGCTGCCGCCGGACCTTGAGAATTGGACCATCGATGTCTTCGGCTTCATCCCGAAGCGCTACGATTCCTCGCTGCTCAATCTGCAGATCCCCGGCGGCGCCGGCGCGAAGGTGTGGACCTTCGTCACCTATTCGCTGCTGCACGCCAATCTCACCCATCTCGGTTTCAACGTACTGTGGCTGCTGCCGTTCGGCAGCGCGCTGGCGCGGCGTTTTGGTGCGATACGGTTTTTTATCTTCCTGGCGGTGACGGCGGCGGCGGGCGCGCTCGCCCATCTCGTCACCCATGAGCATGCGGTGGCGCCGATGATCGGCGCCTCGGCCTCGGTCTCGGGTGCGATGGCGGCAGCGATCCGCTTCGCCTTTGCACGAGGCAGCTTCCTGTCGTTCAGCCGAACGGATGCCGAGACCGCCGCAAAGGTTCCGGCGCTGCCGCTGTCGCGGGCGTTGCGCGACGGACGGGTGCTCGCCTTCCTCGCGGTGTGGTTCGGCGTTAACATCATCTTCGGCGTCGGTGCACTGGGTATCGAAACCGAAGGGGCAAGCGTGGCCTGGCAGGCCCATATCGGCGGCTTCTTCGCAGGGCTGTTGCTGTTTGCGCTGTTCGATCCTGTGCCGCGTGCGCGAAGCGATGCTGCGGATGCGTCATCACGGGACATTTCGAACCGTATTTGAGGCGGCGCTTGCGGCCCGGCCCGAATTCATCCATCATCGCAGCCGAAGAATGTTCCGAAGCAACAAGCCGCTAGTGGCGGTGCTTCCACAGGCGCCTGAAGCGTGAAACCGGCGCTGTAACTGTTAGTTGAAGACTCGCGAACAAGTCCGGACCGCGGAAAGCGGACGGATCGGATTCAGGGAGGCAACAATGACGGTACGTTCCATTCTCAATACCAAGGGTCACCAGATCATGAGCGTCGAGCCCGACGTCAAGCTCGCGGCCGCGGTGAAATTGCTCGGCGAGAAGAAGATCGGCGCGGTGCTGGTGATGAATCAGAGCCGGCTAGAGGGCATCCTGTCCGAGCGCGACATCGTGCGCGTGCTCGGCGACCGCGGCGCGGGCGCGCTGGAAGAGCCCGTGAGCGAAGTCATGACGCGCAAGGTCGTGACCTGCAAGGAAACCGACACGGTGGCCGAGCTCATGGAGACGATGACCACCGGCAAGTTCCGGCATCTGCCCGTGGTCGACAATGGCAAGGTCGTCGGCATCATCTCGATCGGCGACGTCGTCAAGCGCCGCGTCCAGGAATACGAGACCGAGCAGGAAGCCCTGCGCGACTACATCAAGACGGCCTGAACCGGCCTTATTCGCTTGCCTTCGGCGCGGTGCCGTCCGGTGCCGGCGCCAGCACATGGATCGCCTCCTGGATCGAGTCCAGCGCGCGCTCGGCTGCGCGGGTGCCGAATGCGATCAGCTCATCGGCGCGGTGGAAGTCGAACCAGCCGATCTGGCCGACCCGCGGCGTGATCAGCATGTCCGGCGGATCGCCGGCGAGCCTCGCGCGGGTGATGCGGTCCTGCATGATGTTGAAGGCGTCCACCATCACCGCGGAGATGCCGGGCCGTCCGCCGCCGCCGAAGAACTCGCGCTTCACTGTGCGCTCCGGGGAGAAGAATCGCGGAAAGCGCCGCTTGGCCACTGGTTCTTCGGCCACCGGTGCGACCGGGGCGGGCATCGCCCCATGCGAATAGATTGTCGTGGAATGGGTGAATATGTCGCTGGAAAGATTTGCGGCGATGACGATTTCCGCGCCGAGCGCACGCGCGGCCGAGACCGGCACCGGGTTCACCAGCGCGCCGTCCACCAGCCAGCGGTCGCCGACCAGCACGGGCGAGAAGATGCCGGGCAGGGCGTAGGACGCCCGCATCGCGTCGACCACGCGGCCATGCGTCAGCCAGATTTCGTGACCGGTGCGAACCTCGGTCGCGACTGACGCGAATTTCACACCGAGGTCCTCGATCAGGGTCGAGCCGATCGCCGCCTCGAGCTTTGTTGCGAGCTTCTCGCCCCCGATCAGGCCCGAGCCGTTGAGGCGGATGTCGAGATAGCCGAGGATGTTGCGCACGCCTTGCAGGCTGCGTCCCCATTCCTCTAGCGTGTCGAGCTGCCCGGCCGCATAGGCGCCGCCGACCACGGCGCCGATCGAGGTGCCGACCACGACATTGGGCACGATGCCATTCGCGAGCAGGGTTCGGAGGATACCGATATGGGCAAATCCGCGGGCTGCGCCGCCGCCAAGGGCCAAACCGATGACCGGCCGGCGAATGCTGCCGAGGCCGACCTTCTCGCCATTCGAGACGCTCGCGCCCCGACCTTTCAACATGTCCAGCACCGAAACTCTCCTACGCCGGGGCCAGCCGCATCACCAGACTAGGCGCCACATCATGGGGCCGCCAGAACCAGGACGAAGCATGGTTTATGCCGCTTTGGGAAGGGCACGGGGCAGGAGTATGGCGATGGGCGGTTGCCTTAAGTCTAATCACGCAGGCGTCAACCGAGTTCCAAATGACCGTATTTCCTGGGGTTCCTGAGGCTTGAATTTGCCGCGTTTTCGGTGAAAAGCAGGTGACATGATTAGCGGGGGTGACGGCATCATTGGATGGCGGCGCAGCGTACGGCTGCTGCCGGCGCTAACCCTTGCCGCGTGCCTCCTGATCTTCGGCCAAAACGCCGCCAAAGCGCAGCTTTTCTCCGATCGTCCGCCTCCGGTGCCACCGGCCTCGGTGCCCGACCCCGGCGGCGCGGTGAGCCTGGCGCCGCCCTCGGGAACAGGATCCGGTGTGCCGCCCAGCCTGCCGCCGACCCTGACGCAGCCGAATTCGCCGACTATCCCGCCGGCGGTCACGACCGTGCCCCCGTCCGCGCCGCTCAACGCCGCCGCCCCCGGACAGGCCGTGCTGTCGCTCACCGCGAAATACGGCAAGGACTCGGCCCCGATCAGCAGCGGCCTGGTCTGGCGGGTGTTTGCCGACCGTCCGGACGAGAACGGCACGTTCAAGCTGATCCGCGAGGACCGTAGCGCCACGCCCAACATCGTGCTGCCGCCCGGCAGCTACGTCGTGCACGTTGCCTTCGGCCTCGTCAGCGCGGTGCGCACCGTGAGCCTGAAGGCGGAGACCGACCGTGAGTCCTTCGTGCTGCCGGCGGGCGGCCTGCGCATCGAGGGCCGCGTCGGCACCAGCCGCATTCCGCAGAACCAGATCTCGTTCGCGATCTACAAGGGCAGCCAGTTCGAGTCCGGCGAGCGTGCCTCGCTGGTGCCGAACGTCGCCGCCGGCGACGTCGTGCTGCTGCCGGAGGGCACCTACTACATCATCTCCAATTACGGCGACGCCAACTCGGTGGTGCGATCGGACATCCGCGTCCAGGCCGGCAAGCTCACCGACGTCACCATCACCCACCGCGCCGCCGTGATCACGCTCAAGCTCGTCAGCGACAAGGGCGGCGAGGCACTCGCCAACACCGCCTGGTCGGTGCTGACGCCGGGCGGCGACGTCATCAAGGAATCCATCGGCGCCTTCCCGCGCGTCGTGCTCTCCGAAGGCGAATACCGCGCCATCGCCAAGAACGAGGGCAAGGTCTACGAGCGCGGTTTCAATGTCGTGAACGGCGTCGACGGCGAAGTCGAAGTCGTCGCGCGGTAGCGCCTCTCGCGTCCCGGACGCAGTGCCGGATCGCCGTTTCAGCGGGCCACTGCCTCCACATCGTCATTGCGAGCGCAGCGAAGCAATCCAGAATCTTTCCGCGGAGGCAGTCTGGATTGGTTCGCTGCGCTCGCAATGACGGGGGAGGGCCCCTCATTTCCGATACCGCAGCGCCTCGACCAGCACCGCGAACGCCGGGGTCGGCTGCCTGCGGCTGGGGTAATACAGGTGATAGCCGGCAAACGGCGCGCACCAGTCGGCGAGCACGCGGATCAGCCGGCCGTCGGCGATCTCCCGCTTCACGAGGTCTTCGGGCAGATAGGCGAGGCCGAGGCCGGCGAGTACTGCGTTCATGCGCAGCGTGCCGGTGTTGAACACGAGCTGGCCGTCGACCCGTACCTTCATGGCGCGGCCGCGCTTCTCGAACTCCCAGGCATAGATCCCGCCATAGGTCGGCAGGCGGATGTTGATGCAGCTGTGCTCGGTGAGGTCCTGCGGCCGCTTCGGCTTCTGCCGCGCGGCAAAATAGGCGGGCGCGCCGACCACAGCCATGCGCATGTCCGGTCCGATCCGCACCGCGATCATGTCCTTGGCGACCTGCTCGCCGATGCGCACGCCGGCATCGTAGCGCTCGGCGACGATGTCGGTGAGGCCATAGTCGACGACGAGCTCGACCTTGATGTCGGGATAGCGCGGCAGGAGCCTTGCGAGCGCCGGCCACAGCACGGTGTGCGCCGCGTGCTCGCCGGTGGTGATGCGGACGGTGCCGGCGGGCTTTTCGCGCAGCTCCGTGAGCGCCGACAGTTCGGCATCGATCTCGTCGAAGCGCGGCCCGACATTGCGCAGCAGGCGCTCGCCGGCCTCGGTCGGCGCGACGCTGCGGGTGGTGCGGGTGAGGAGCCGCAGTCCTAGCCGCTCCTCGAGGCCGCGCACGGTGTGGCTCAGCGCCGACTGCGACACGCCGAGCTGGGCGGCGGCGCGCGTGAAGCTGCGCTCGCGCGCGACCGCGAGAAAGGCGAGGAGGTCATTGATGTTGGGTCGCGCCATTGATGAATCCGGATCATGAGTACATACCGATTTTATCACCTAATCGCAGACAGGAGCGCGCCCTAAATTCGCCGGCGAAAATGATCTTGCAAGGAGAGCTGGCGATGCAGAAGCGCACATTGGGCAAAAGTGGTCTGGAGGTGTCGGCCTTGGGGCTCGGTTGCATGGGCCTGAGCTATGGCTATGGTCCTGCGACTGAAAAGGCGCAGGCGATCGCGCTGATCAGGACGGCCTTCGAGCACGGCGTGACCTTCTTCGACACCGCCGAAGCCTACGGCCCGTTCGCCAATGAGGAGCTTCTGGGCGAGGCGCTCGCGCCATTCCGCGGCCAGGTGGTGATCGCCACCAAATTCGGCTTCAGGGACGGCAAGGTCGAAGACGGGCTCGACAGCCGGCCTGCTCGGATCAAGGCGGTCGCCGATGCCGCGCTGAAACGGCTGAAGACCGATCGCATCGATCTGTTCTATCAGCACCGCGTCGATCCCGAAGTGCCGATCGAGGACGTGGCGGGCGCCGTGAAGGACTTGATCCGGGACGGCAAGGTCGGGCATTTCGGCCTATCGGAGGCCGGCGCACAGACCATCCGCCGCGCCCACGCCGTGCAGCCCGTTGCCGCGTTGCAAAGCGAATATTCGCTGTGGTGGCGCGAGCCGGAGCAGGAGATCCTGCCGACGCTGGAGGAACTCGGCATCGGCTTCGTCCCGTTCAGCCCGCTCGGCAAGGGCTTTCTGACCGGCGCGATCAACGAGACGACGACATTCGAGACGAGCGATTTCCGCAACATCGTACCGCGCTTCTCATCCAGCGCACGAAAATCCAATCAGAGCCTGGTCGATCGGCTCGGAGAGATCGCAACAGCGAAGAAGGTGACGCCGGCGCAGATCGCGCTGGCGTGGCTGCTCGCACAAAAGCCCTGGATCGTGCCGATCCCGGGCACCACCAAGCTGCACCGTCTCGAGGAGAACATCGGGGCAGCCGCTCTGACGCTGTCGGCAACCGATCTCGCGGCGATTGCCGAGGTATTGGGCAACGTCACGGTGCAGGGCGATCGCTATCCGGCTCATCTCCAGGCGCGGGTTGGCCGCTGATATCTGCCGCACGTCCGGTGAGCAATCGCTTACCGGACGCCGGCATCTTGTGTTCTGATTTGAATACGCGTGTGAGCACTACAAAGGTGTGTTCGCGCCGCAAGGTCTGGGGAAACACCGGGCCTGCGGCGCAATTCCGATAATCAATTTTATTCTCTTTCCGCACCGCTGCGTTATATGTCGTGCGTCCGTCCAAGGGGCCGGAGCGCGGAGCATCGACGCCTGCGCCACCGGCAGTGAGCAGGGGGCCCAGCCCGTCGGCATGTTCGAAGTGGTCCTAACGAGGCGCAAGCGGTTTGGCTGGCGATGGCAGGTCAGCGACCAGTCCGGCAAGATATTTGCGGACGGGTTCGAGCGCACGCGCCCGGCCGCGAAGTATCACGGCGAGCGTGCGCTGTTCTTTCTCCTGTCGCAGGCCTATCTGAACAACCGCTCCGCAGCCTCGAGCGAAGACTGACTTACGCGGAGCGCCGATCGATGTCGATGCGCTCGAGGCGAGCGGCACAGCTCCGTAGCCCCGTTGGCTCCATCGGGGCTGCAGGACTTCGCCGCGCCTGACGTCAGATATCGACGACCAGCTTGCCCTTGGCCGCGTGGTCCCGGATCAGCGCGTAGGCGTCCGCAACGGTCTCCAGCGTGAAATGGCGGGCGGCAAGCAAAGGAACGAGCCTGCCCGTTTCGGCAAGGCGGGTTGCCTCCGTCATGATCTCCCCGTGATGCGCGCGACCTTCGCCAGTCAGGAGCGGGAGCAGTGTGAACACGCCCGAATAGGTGGCCGCGCGAAACGAGAGTGGCGCAAGCGCATGCGTGCCCCAACCGAGCGCGCTCACCACATGGCCGAAGCGACGCACGGCTTCGAAGGAGGCGTCGAGCA
The DNA here is from genome assembly GCF_000426265.1 of Bradyrhizobium sp. Cp5.3. Classification (NCBI taxonomy): domain Bacteria; kingdom Pseudomonadati; phylum Pseudomonadota; class Alphaproteobacteria; order Hyphomicrobiales; family Nitrobacteraceae; genus Bradyrhizobium; species Bradyrhizobium sp. Cp5.3. The sequence goes on from NZ_AUFA01000026.1 coordinate 38,426, forward strand.
CCTTGCCGCCGACGGTGTCGTAGACGACATCGAAGCCCCGGCTTGCCGTATGCTCCGCGACGTAAGTCTCGACGGTGGTATCGCGGTCGATGAAGGTTGCGCCAAAGCCCTCGATGGTTGCGAGCTGCGATGCCGAGCCAGTGGCGAACACTTCAGCTCCGACTGCACGCGCGATCTGGATCGCGACATGGCCGACGCCGCCTGCGCCGCCATGGATCAGCACTTTCTGATCGGCTTTCAATGCCGCGCGGTCGACCAGGCCTTCCCAGGCCGTGATGAAAATGAGCGGCAGGGCGGCGGCCTCCCGCATGCTGAGATTGGCGGGCTTCAGCGCCAGCAAGTCGGCGTCGACAGCCGCGAATTCGGCGAGCGATCCCTGCACGCCACCGACACCACCGGTCATGCCATAGACCTCGTCGCCTGGCTTGAACTGCGTCACGTCGCGGCCGGTTCGTTCGATCGTGCCGGCGAGATCGAGGCCGAGGATCGCGGGCAGCGGATGGCGCGCATGCGCCGCAGCACCAGCGTGGATCTTGGTGTCGAGCGGATTGACCCCGCTCGCGCGCAGGCGCACCAACACCTGCCTCGGGCCGATCTCGGGCGTGGAGATCTGTGAGACGCGCAACGGCGCGTCGTGCTTCTCCAGAATCGCGGCGCGCATTGTCGACTGTGTCGTCATGATCGTCTTCCTCCGTTCTCGGCCACCCAATATGCCCATGATTTTTTGCATGAAAAGGAACGAGGTTGTACGATCGTCATACATTTTTGTTTGACGAGGCGATCCCAATGGACTGGAGCGATCTGCGTATTTTCCTGGCGATTGCGCGCGAAGGCACGCTCGGCGCCGCCGCGCGTAAGATCGGCCAGACCCAGCCAACAATGGGGCGGCGGCTTCGCGCGCTCGAACAGTCACTCGGACAAACGCTGTTTCAGCGAACCGCCGACGGCTTCGTCCTGACCGACGAGGGCAGCGCGGTGATGCGGCATGCCGAGCGGATCGAGGAGGAGGCAATCGCGCTGGAGCGGCACGTGTCCGGCGCGGAGACGCAGCTCGATGGTCTGCTGCGGGTATCGTCGTCGGATTGGTTCGGGACGGTCATGCTGTCGCCGGTCATCGCCGCCTTCGGCAAGCGCCATCCCAAGGTGGCTGTCGAGCTCCTGACCGATGCGCGCCTCTACAGCCTCCCGCGACGCGAGGCCGACCTCGTCTTCCGCATCAAGGCATTCGACGAGCCTGAAGTCGTCTCCAGGAAGCTGCTCCACATTCCCTATGCGCTTTACGGCCGGAAGGGCAGCAAGCCGCCGCGCGCCGGCGACGGACGCGGCGCCCGCGTCGTGACGATGAACGCGGAATTCGCCGACATGCCGGACGCTGTCTGGCTGAAGCGCACGCTGCCGAACGCGGAGGTCGCCTTTCGCAGCAACAACAGGCAGGCACAGGCGGAGCTCTGCGCGGGGGGCGGCGGACTTGCCGTGCTGCCACGGCCGCTCGGCGATCGCGATCGCCGGCTGGTCGCGCTCGACATCGGCGCGGTCCCGCCCGGCCGCGACACCTTCGTCGGCTATCACCGCGATCTGCGGCGTCTGGCCCGCCTGCGTGCGCTGCTCGATCTCGTGATCGAACGGCTGGCGGGATGATCCTGGCGAAAGCCAGGGCGACACCGCGGATGTGGCGCGTCCATGCGCTCTGCGACGGCTGTCAGCGCGTGCAAAGAAACCGTCATAGTCTCTAACGCCCGCTAACCATCGCCCGACTTAAAACTGTCATAATCGCGCTTTGCGCCGCACGATCGTACGCTTTTTACATGCCATTAAGCGGGCCTGCATTGGATGCGGCGGGAAAGTGCGTTGGGGACGACGATGAGTGCCGCGAGGAAAGCGCCGGGAAAACCGGCCACCGAGATGTTCGACGACATGCCGGTGCTTCAGCGCAAATGGCGTGCTGCGTTACGGCCGGGCGAGCGGCTGCCGCGCTACGAGGACGTGATGCTCGGCAGCCTCGGCCGGCTTGCCGACCACATCGCGCTGCTGAAGGGCGATGGCAGGCTCGAACTGTCGCGCAGCGGACGCTACGTGCAGAAATGGCTGGGCGACGAGCGCTGGGACATTCCGGTCGCCGCGCTGGCGCCTGATTGCGCCACCGCACTGTCCGAAGCCGTGGCAAGCGCGCTCGAGAACGGACGTCCCTATCAGGCAAGCGCGCATTGTGTACGCGATGGCATGGTGAGGACCTACGACGTGCTGGCGCTGCCGACCGCCTCACGCTGGGGTGCGACTCTGGTTGGCGCCTATGTCAACGAGCGCGGCGCGCAATACAATCTGCTCGATGCGATCTTCTCGTCGACCGACGATGCGGTCGTGTCGCTGGCGACGCTGCGCGACGCGCTTGGCCAGCCGTTCGATCTCCAGGTCGTCCATCACAACAAGAGCGCCGAGCTGCTGTTGAATGTGGCGGCTGGCGGCCTGCAGTGGTGCCGCGTCCGAGAGGGCGGAACGCTGCTGGCGTCAGCCGAAATCATGGCGATGCTATTTGCGGCTGTCTCCGGTGGCCGCAGCGAGCAACTCGAGATCGAGGCCGACGGCCGCAATCTCCGCCTGAGTGCCACTGCCTTCGCCGATATCGTCTCGCTGACGATCTCCGACGTCACCGCGCTGAAGCGGCGCGACGCCTCGTTCCGTCTGCTGTTCGACAACAACCCGATGCCGATGTGGGTGTTCGACGCGGAGACGAAGAAGTTCCTCGGCGTCAACGACGCCGCGGTCCAGCACTACGGCTACAGCCGCGCCACCTTCCTGCGCATGACGCTGCCGGAGATCTGGCCGCAGGACGAGTGGGACAGCCACGCCGAAGCGCTCGAGCGCATCGGCGATACCTACCATTCCTCGCGCAACTGGCGGCATCTGCGCGCCGACGGCAGCGAGATCGAGGTTTTGACCTTCGGCCGCCGCGTCACCTTCAATGACCGCGACGGCTATCTGGTTGCGGTGGTCGACATCACCGAGCGGCGCAAGGCCGAGGCGCGGATCGCCCACATGGCGCACCATGACGGGCTCACCGACCTGCCGAACCGCGAATATTTCCAGGACCGTTTGAAGCAGGCGCTCGACCACGCCGGGGGCAAGCGGGTCGGTGTGCTCTGCATCGATCTCGACCTGTTCAAGAACGTCAATGACTCCTTCGGCCATCCGGTCGGCGACCGTCTGCTGAAGCAGGTGGCCGAGCGGCTCGCAATCGCGATCCGCGGCGGCAATCTCGCAGCACGGCTCGGCGGCGACGAGTTCGCGGTGATCCTGGCGGCCGACGTCTCGCCGAACGAGGCCAGCGCCTGCGCCACGCTGCTGATCGAGATGCTGAGCGCGCCCTACGACGTCGACGGGCTCGAGACGGTGATCGGCGCGAGCATCGGCATAGCGCTGTCGCCCGGCGACGGCACGACGTCGGAGGAATTGATGCGCAATGCGGACATGGCGCTGTACCGGGCAAAGTCGGACGGCGGCGGCGTGCACCGTTTCTTCGAGCGGGAGATGGACCTCCAGGCGCAGAAGCGGCGCAACATGGAAGTCGATCTGCGCCGCGCCTTCGCCAATGGCGAGTTCGAGCTGCACTACCAGCCGCTGGTGTCGATCGCATCCGACCGCATCTCCGGTTTCGAGTCGCTTCTGCGCTGGCGTCATCCCGACAAGGGAATGATCTCGCCGGCGGAGTTCATCCCGGTCGCAGAGGACATCGGCCTCATCACCCAGCTCGGCGAGTGGGTCCTGCGCGAGGCCTGCGCCGAAGCGGTAAAATGGCCGGTCGACATCAAAGTCGCCGTCAATCTGTCGCCGGCGCAATTCCGCAGCCGCAACCTGGTCCAGGTCGTGATCTCGGCCTTGGCGCAATCCGGCCTGTCGCCCAAGCGGCTCGAACTCGAGATCACCGAGTCGATCTTCCTGGCCGAGACCGATGCCAACCTCGCGATATTGCATCAATTGCGCGAGCTCGGAGTCGGCATCTCCATGGACGATTTCGGTACCGGCTATTCCAGCCTCAGCTATCTCCGCAGCTTCCCCTTCGACAAGATCAAGATCGATCGCTCCTTCGTCAAAGACCTCGCGCAGCGGCCCGACTGCGGTGCGATCGTGCGCGCCATCTCGGGGCTTGGACGCAGCCTCAACATCACGACGACCGCGGAAGGTGTCGAGACCGAGGATCAGCTCGACTGGCTGCGCGCGGAAGGTTGCAACGAGGTGCAGGGCTTTCTGTTCAGCGCGGCGCGGCCGGCCGGCGAGATCGCAAAGCTCCTCGCCGATTTCGGCCAGCGCGCCTCACGGGCGGCGTAGCTCGGGCGGATAGCAGTCGTAGACGAGCGCCTTGAAGGCGGGCGTGATGCGGCCGCGCTCGTTCTGGGTCTGCTGCATCATGAGGTAGACCATGTCGAGCTTGGGATCGACGCCGAAATAGGTGCCGCTGCCCGAGTCCCATTTCAACTCGCCGATCGAACCCGGCGGCGGCGGCTTCGCGTTGCCGGGATCAGTACGCACGGCGAGGCCGTAGCCATAGCCAAAGCCGTCGCCTGGAAAATAGAAATAGTCGCGCCCGACGCCGGAGCCCGGTCCAATGTGATCGGTCGTCATGTCCTTGAACGCAGCCGGGCTCAAATAGCGCTTGCCCTCGAACTCGCCGCCGTTGAGCAGCATCTGCGCGAAGCGCTGATAGTCGGTGATGGTCGAGAGCAGTCCGCCGCCGCCCGACTGCCATTCCGGATGGGCGAGGCGATCATGCTCTGCATCCAGCAGGATCTGGTCGGTGGGCAGGGGCCGTGCCATCCGCGCAAGCTCGTCCTTCGTCGTCAGCACGAACTTGGTGCTGCTCATGCCGAGCGGATCGAGGATGCGCTGCTTCAGGTATTCGTAGAGCGTCTGCCCCGAGATGATCTCGATGACGGCGCCGAGCACGTCGGTGGAATGGCCATAGCGCCACAGCGTCCCCGGCTGACGCGCCAGCGGCAGCTTGGCAATGCGCTCGGCGAACTCCTTGTTGTCGAACTGTCCGGCGAAGATGTTGGCGGCGTGATAAGCCTGCTCGACCCATTTGCCGCCGATATAGTCGTAGCTGATGCCCGAGGTGTGCCGCAAAAGGTCCTCGATGTTGACGGGGCGGGCCGGCGGCACGAGATCGAGCGCCAGTGTGCCGTCCGGCTTCGTGACCTCCAGTCCCACCTTGGTGTCGGCAAAGAGGGGGATGTATTTCGACACGGGATCGGCAAGCGCAAGCTTACCCTCGTCGATCAGCATCATTGCGCCAAGACACGTGATCGGCTTGGTCATCGAGTGGATGGCGAAGATCGTGTCCGGCGTCATGGCGAGGCCGGTCCTGACGTCGCGCACGCCGAACGTCTTGAAGTAGACGGGCTTGCCGTGCTGCTGCACCAGGATCACGGCGCCCGGCAGCCGGCCGCTCGTCACCTCATTGTCGAAGTACGCCGTGATGCGGTCGAGCTGTTCGGGAGCAGGAGCAGGGATACTGGCAGCGCGGCCTCGCACCATCGTGCCGGCCAGCATCGCGGCCCCCAGCAGAAATTCGCGGCGCTTCATCCGGGCTTCCTCCCTCGACGGGATCAAAGCCGCAGGATGTTGCAGGCGTCAACAAGACATCGATTAAAATCGCGTCACGATTTCCGAAAGGCACGGTCGCGGGCGGTCTTCGCTCGGCTTGGTCGGCTTGCCGATGTGCACGAGGCCGGCGAGCTTTTCGTCGGGCTTGAGACCAAGCCCGTCCAGCACGTCGCGATCGAAGGAAAACCAGCCGGTCAGCCAGCAGGCGCCGTAGCCGAGCGCGGTCGCCGCCGTGAGGATGTTCATGGCGCTCGCGCCCGCGGACAATTCCTGCTCCCACGCCGGCACCTTCGGATGCGGCTTGGTGAAGCTGACGATGCCGATCACCAGCGGCGCGTCGGTGAGCCGCTTGCGCTCGATGTCGATGTCGGTCGCCGCTGCGCCGGGATTCTTCCGGGCGAAGACCTTGGCGATCACCTCGCCGGCACGCGCGCGAGCGTCGCCTTCGAAGATGATGAAGCGCCAGGGCGCGAGCTTGCCGTGATCGGGCACGCGCGCACCGATGGTCAAGATGGTTTCGAGCTCGGCAGGCGAGGGACCGGGCCCGGTCATCTCGCGCGGCTTGACCGAGCGGCGGGTCTTCAGGAGTTCGATGGCGTCGGGCACTTTCGGTATCCTCTTCAGCTGGTCGTCGGCCGTGCACGCTGGAGATAGTCATGCACGCCCGCAACCGAAAGCCGATTTAGATCGATTTCAGGGATCAGGCCGCGCCCCGCATCCGCTGGACGTCGGGCGGGGTCGCCTCGTCGAGAAGCGCGGCAATCGCCTCCTGCGTCGTCATCACCTTCTGCCCGTCGCTGCCGAGGCGGCGGACGGAGACCGACTGCGTCTCGGCCTCTTTCTTGCCAACCACCAGCAGCGCCGGGATCTTGGCCAGCGAGTGCTCGCGGACCTTGTAGTTGATCTTTTCGTTGCGCAGGTCGATCTCGACCCGAAGGCCTGCGCGCCGCGCCTGCTCGACCACCTGCTTGGCGTATTCGTCGGCCTCGGAGGTGATGGTGGTGACGACGACCTGCACCGGCGACAGCCAGAGGGGGAAGTTGCCCGCATAGTGCTCGATCAAGATGCCGATGTAGCGCTCCATCGAGCCGCAGATCGCGCGGTGCACCATCACGGGCGGTTTCTTGCCGCCGTCATGGTCGATGTAGAATGCGCCGAACCGCTCCGGCAGGTTGAAGTCGACCTGCGTGGTGCCGCACTGCCAGTCGCGGCCGATGGCATCGCGCAGCACATATTCGAACTTCGGCCCGTAGAAGGCGCCTTCGCCCGGATTGATCTCGGTCTTGATGTGGTTGTTCTGCGTCTGGATCTCGCGCAGCACCGTCGCCATCACGCGCTCGGCATGGTCCCACATCGCGTCCGTGCCGACGCGCTTGTCCGGCCGGGTCGACAGCTTCACGGTGAGATCGCCGGTGAAGCCGAAGTCCGCATAGGTCGACAGGATCAGATCGTTGATCTTCAGGCACTCATCGGCGAGCTGATCCTCGGTGCAGAAGATGTGCGCATCGTCCTGGGTGAAGCCGCGCACGCGCATCAACCCGTGCATGGCGCCGGACGGCTCATAGCGGTGCACCACGCCGAATTCGGCAAGGCGCAAGGGGAGGTCGCGATAGCTCTTCAGGCCGTGCTTGAAGATCTGCACGTGGCCCGGGCAGTTCATCGGCTTCAGCGCGAACCAGCGTTTGTCCTCGGCCTCGTCGCCGGCGGATTGCGCCGCGAACATGTTCTCGCGGTACCAGCCCCAATGGCCGGAGGTCTCCCACAACACCTTGTCGAGGATCTGCGGCGCGTTGACCTCGCTGTAATCGCCGGTCAGGCGACGCCGCATATAGGCGATGAGCTGCTGGAAGATGGTCCAGCCCTTCGGATGCCAGAACACGACGCCCGGACCTTCCTCCTGGAAGTGGAAGAGGTCGAGCTCGCGCCCGAGCTTGCGATGGTCGCGCTTTTCGGCTTCCTCGATCTGCTTGAGGTAGGCGTCGAGGTCCTCCTGCTTGGCGAACGCCGTGCCGTAGATGCGGGTCAGCATCGGGTTGTTGCTGTCGCCACGCCAATAGGCGCCGGCCACCTTCATCAGCTTGAAGGCGTTTCCGACCTTGCCCGTCGAGGTCATGTGCGGGCCGCGGCACAGATCGAACCAGTCGCCCTGGTAGTAGATCTTGATCGGCTCGTTGCCGGGAATGGCGTCGACCAGCTCGACCTTGAAGGCCTCACCCTTGTCGCGGAACACCTGCTTGGTCTTTTCGCGATCCCAGACTTCCTTGGTGAAGGGTTTGTCGCGCGCGATGATCTCGCGCATCTTCTTCTCGATCGCGGCAAAATCTTCCGGGGTGAACGGCTCGTTGCGGAAGAAGTCGTAATAGAAGCCGTTCTCGATCACCGGGCCGATCGTGACCTGAGTGCCCGGCCAGAGCGATTGCACGGCCTCGGCCAGCACGTGGGCGCAGTCATGGCGGATCAATTCCAGCGCGCGCGGATCGTCGCGGTTGACGAACTCGATCTTCGCATCGGCCTCGATGGGATCGTTGAGATCGGCGAGCTCGCCGTCGAGCGCCATCGCCACCGTGCGCTTGGCCAGCGACGGCGAGATGCCCTTGGCGATGTCGAGGCCGGTGATGTCCTTGTCGAACTGGCGCTGGGCACCGTCGGGGAAGGTGAGGGTGACTTTGGGAGTCGGCGTCACGGGCTTGAGGTTGCTGAGGCTGTACTGGAAGCCGGACTCGGACTTGGGCTGGTCAGTCATTGCATTTCTCCTGAGGCTCACTCCTGCGAACGAGCGCAGGTAAGCGGGAACGAGCGATATATCAGGCGATTCGGCCCGTGCAATCGGGCATTTCCAAGAAAATGGCTGCGTGAAACACCTGCCTTGCAACAACTATTTCGCGCCGCGCCCTTTAACTCGCCCCTGACGCCCGCTACATGCAGCTGCATGAAAAGTGCCCCCGCCGCCGGCCGTTTCGCGCCCACCGCCCTGATGCTTGGAAATATCGTCACCGGCTGCTCGGTGCTGGCGCCGGCGGGGATGCTGCCGGAATTGGCCGCCGGGCTCGACGTCAGCGTCCGTGCGGCCGGGCTGCTGATCACTTTCGGCGCGATCACGCTGTGCATCGGCTCGCCGCTGACGGCCTGGCTGACCAGCCGCATCGAACGGCGGACGCTGCTCACGGTGACGCTTGCGCTGCTTGCCGCGGGCAATCTCGCCTCGGCGTTTGCTCCCGACTACGCGAACCTGCTCGCCGTTCGCCTGGTGATGCTCGCGGTCGGCGCGCTCTATACGCCGCAGGCGGCCGGCACGGCGGCACTCATCGTGCCGGTGGAGCGGCGCGGCAGCACCATCGCCTACGTCTTTCTCGGCTGGTCGCTCGCCGCCGCCGTTGGTCTGCCGTTGATCACGTTTATCGCCAGCCGCTACGGCTGGCGTGCGTCCTATGGCGGGATCGGTGCGCTCGGCTGTGTCAGCTTCCTGCTATTGCTGCTGCGGTTGCCCGCGGGATTGAAAGGCACGCCAGTAGACCTGAAGACCTGGAGCGCGGTCGGCCGTAGCCGGACGATCCCGTTGCTGCTTGCGATCACGATGCTCCACATGTCCGGGCAGTTCGTGGTGTTCACCTTCATGGGGCCGCTGCTCAAGAAGTTGACCGACGCAAGCCCGGATGCGATCGGCCTGGTGTTCGCGCTCTACGGCATCTGCGGTTTCCTTGGCGCCGCCGTCGCCAGCCGGATCGTCGACGCCTGGGGGCCGTATCGCACGTCGCTGTTGTTCACGTGCCTGCTGCTTGCGGGCATCACCGGCTGGGCGCTGAGCGCCGGCACCTATGTGATGATGGCCACTTCGGTCGCGATCTGGGGACTGGGCTTTGCCTCGACCAATTCGATGCAGCAGGTGCGGCTGGTCGCGGCCGCGCCGCCGCTCGCCTCGGTGACCGTCGCGCTCAACACCTCGGTCCTCTATATCGGCCAGGCTGTCGGCTCCGCCGTCGGCGGGCTCCTGTTTGCCCGTGAGCTCCTGCACACACTCGGTTTCGTGGCGGTCGGTTTCGTCGTCCTGGCGTTGCTTTTGGTCATGCTGACCCGGCCACGGCCGGCCGCCGCCGCGCGGGCCTAGCCCTGGGTCGTCTGCGCAAGGCGCTTGGCAAACGGCGCGGGAGGGCGCTAGAAGGCAGGGCTTGGGGACCCAAAGAGAGTTGACTGAGATGAGGATGATTTTGGCGGTTGCCGCCGTGCTCTATTCGGCCTCCGCGTTCGCGCAAGCCGACAAGCCACCAATGGTCGGGGACAAGCCGCTGGTGCAGGTCCAGTCCAAGGGGAAGGCGGCGGCCACCACCGCGGTGGCGGCGCCGAAGGGCAAGCCGCAGTCGATCGCGGTGCGGCTGCAGGCCTGCCTCGACATCGACGACGGCACCAAGGATCGCCTCAGCTGCTACGACGCGGTGATCCCGCCGGCGCCGAAGCCGAAGGCGCCGAAGGCCAAGGGCGTGGCCGACTGCCGCTTCCTCAAGGAGGAGGACGAACGGCTGGCCTGCTTCAACGGTTTTGCCGAGAGCATTCCGAAGCTGCCCAAGACCTGAGTAGAGACCTGAGTAGAGATCTGAGTAGAACAAGACTGAGTGCAGCGCTCAGTCGCTGATCCGGCTCAGCACTGCCCGGAAGGCAACGCCCGGCACTTGCAGCGCGCTGCCTTCGAACTCGGCCATGTTGCCGTCTTCGCGGCCGGTGAGCGTCAGAGTGATCCTGTCGGTCCCGAACAGCGGTTTGAAGGACGGATCGTCGTTGTATCGCTCGGTCGATATCTTGACCTTGATGCCGTCGCCTTCCCCCGTATAGGTGCCGATGAAAGCGAAGGCGGAATTGCCGCCCCGCATCTTGCCATCGGCCACATAGACCACGCCACAGCCGGTGCCGTGAACCGTGTGGAAGTCGACCTTGTAGAGACCCTGGCGCACTGTCCGTTCCCGCAGAATTCTAATTGCAGCCCGGCTGGCAAATTAGGACCGACGCTCGTGGAAGCAATCCGGTAGCTCCCGGGGGACTTCGGCCATCAACATCAGATTTTGATCAACACCTGACGGAATTGCAGGCAGTGCAGCCAAATACCGGCTCGCGCAATATCCGGCCTAAAGCGCGATGAGATTAGGATGAATCGTCATCGCGCTTTAGGTTATTGTTTGAGCATGATCTCCGCGCAAACGCGTTCCGCGTTTGTCGCGAGGGAAAACCGCTGCACACTTTTCCGGATCATGCTCTAGCGGCTCGACGCGGATGAATTGGTGGCCGCGACGCGCGTCAGCGCCAGGGATGGCGTCTCGGACATCTTCACCAGCACGTCCTTGAGCGGATTGCGTGTCCAGGCGCGGTTCACGTAATCGCGATGCGTGATGCCGTCGCCGGTTTGGACGAACACAACGCTTCCGGGACGCAGTGGCCCGTCCATGTCCTCGGAGACGCTGATGCCCTTCTGGCGCAGCGTGCTCATCAGCTCGCGGTCGCGCCGCGCGGTGTAGTGAGTGTAGGAGCTGACGAAGAAGCCGGAGCGATGGCTCTCGATCCATGAGGCGAACTTGTCGAGCTCGCCATAGACGGCATCGAGCAGCACGACGCCGCGAACGCGGTCGCTGATGCCACCGACCTCGAGGCTCCAGGCGGTGGGCAGGAAGCCGCCGCTGTAGCCGACGATCACGATGGGCATGTTGGCGAAGGCCCGCGCGCTGTTGGGATCGCCGGTGAGGCGGGCGAGGTGATCGGCCGACTCGGCCATGAAGCGCTTCAGTCCGCCCGCCTGCCAGAACTTGCCGGCGCTGGAATCGGCGGCATCGACCGCCATCTGCGGTGCAAGGAGAATGGCGTTGGCGCCGGAATCGGTGACCTGCTGCGGCACCAGTTGCCGGTCGCGCACGTCGCGCTCCAGCGTCGCGCCGTTGCCGTGGAAGAACACCACGATCACGCCCGGCTTACGGACGTCAAAGTGTTCGGGGACGTGCACCAGCACGCGGCTGTCGCTGTAGGTTTCGTCCTGCCAGTAGACGCGTCCCGAATAGCTGCGATGGCCGCGGCGGTCGCCCTTGGAAATGTTGAGGAACGGCGCGTCGGAGGCGGGGTTGTTGCCGAAATAGGGGAAGGCCGACGATTTCATGCTGACGAGAGTCGTCAGGTCCTCGCGCTGCGGACGCTGGTACGGAACCTGCGGCTCCAGCGATGCTACCTTGTAGGCGGCCTGCTCCGGCTGTTGCTGCACGGCGCGCTTGGGCGAGAAGTCCGACATCTGCCGTTGCAGGAGGCTCTCACTGGCGGACGGGAAGCGATCCGTGAATTGCGGGGCAGGGAAGCGATCGTCGAACGTGTCGCCGCTCGCTGCCTTGGTCTTTGCAACGACCTGCGTGTTGGCTTGCGAGTTGGCCGCGAGCGCTGCCGGATTGGGCGCCCTGCCGCATTGAACCAGCGTCAGCGAAAGTGGCACCAACGCGGAGATCAGGCCGATCCGGAGCGCACGAGCGTACACACCGGACGTCGTCCGGTGCGCACGCGTGTCAGCTCTCAGTTTCGGAACGGCCCCGACCATCCACCCATGACCCCGATCCAGCGGCAATCTTTAGGCTAATTGAGCCGACTGGCGTTTAGGCGACCTTAAATGTCCGGAGAAACTCCCCACATCCGGAACACTGGAAAGGACCATGCAATCGTGTCCTGAGTGTGGGAGGGGACTGCGGATTTTCACGGGTCTGGACGGGTTTATCGCCTTGGAATGGCATAAGAGGTGGCGAGATACCTATTTCGGCTGCCTCATTTAACCCTTGTTAACCCTGCTTGAATTGACTGGACCAAACTGCGCGATGCTTTCCCACGAGGCGTGACGCCTGAGGTTAAGACCCCGATGACGGCATCAGATGCGGGTACTGCGCCTTGGACTGGCCGGCTGACCGGAAGGGCGGGCGGCGTTTCCGCTCTGGTCGCGACCGCCATCGTCGTTGCGGACATGGTTGGAGTCGGCGTCTTCACCAGCCTCGGCTTCCAGGTCAAGGACATCCCGTCCGGTTTCTCGATCCTGCTGCTCTGGACCGTCGGCGGTATCGTCGCTTTGTGCGGCGTGTTCTCCTACAGCGAGCTGGGTGCGATGTTTCCGCGCTCCAGCGGCGAATACAATTTCCTCGGCCGCGCCTATCATCCCGCCTTCGGATTTCTTGCCGGCTGGGTCTCGGCGACGGTCGGTTTTGCGGCACCCGTCGCGCTCGCGGCGATGGCCTTCGGCGAATATGCGAAGTCGGTCTTTCCCGATCTGCCGCCAATCCCGCTCGCCATCGGCGTGGTGTGGCTGGTCTCAATCGTGCAGCTGACCGGCGTCAGGCATTCCTCGACCTTTCAGCTGATCTCGACCATCCTGAAGGTCGTGCTCATCGTCGCGTTCCTGGTCGCAGGCTTTGTCATCGGCGCGCGACAGCCGATCTCCTTCACGCCGCAGGCCGGCGACCTCGGCCATATCGCCAGCGCCCCCTTCGCGATCGGGCTGGTCTTCGTGATGTACTCGTTCTCGGGCTGGAATGCTGCGACCTACATCATCGGCGAGATGCGCACGCCGCAGCAGAGCCTGCCGCGCGCGCTGCTCGCGGGCACGCTGATCGTGCTCGTGCTGTACGTCGCGCTCAACGCGGTGTTTCTCTACTCGACGCCGATCGATGCGCTCGCGGGCCAGCTCGATGTCGCGAGCGTCGCCGGCAGCGCCATCTTTGGCGGCATCGGCGGCAGGATCGTCGGCGCGATGATCTGTGTCGGCCTGATCTCCTCCATCAGCGCGATGATGTGGATCGGCCCGCGCGTGATGATGACGATGGGAGAGGACATCCCGGCCTTGCGCATGTTCTCACGGAGATCGGTGAGCGGCGCGCCGGCCTACGCCATCCTGTTTCAGCTCGCTGTCGCCAACCTGCTCCTGTTCACGCGCAGCTTCGAGGCGGTGCTCGACTTCATTCAGTTCGCGCTGCTGTTCTGTTCGTTCTTCACGGTCGCAGGCGTCATCAAGCTGCGCATCACCGATCCCGATCTGCCGCGTCCCTATCGGGCCTGGGGATACCCGTTCACGCCGTTGGTTTTCCTGCTCGTGACTGCCTTCATGATGTACTACCTGTTGATGGAGCGGCCGGTGCAGTCGCTCTCGGGGATGCTCGTCATGCTCGCGGGCCTGCTGATTTATGCCCTTTTCCGCAGGCGGCCGGTCGCCGCTGCCGATTCATCACACCGCGAAGAGACATGTTTCGACCCATGAAGATTGCGGCCGTCGCTCTTGCCCTGCTGTTTGCGGTCGTCCCCTCCGCGCGCGCCGCCGAGGTGACCTTTGACGATACCGCGCGCTTCCTTGCCGGCATGCAGCCTTCGGCGGACTCGCCGCTGGTGGCGCTGACCAGGGACCCTGCCTGGCAGCACCACGCGAAATTCTTCGACGGCGCCTTCGCGCAGCTCGATCAGCGGCAATTGTCGAAGATCCGCAACTGGGCCGACGTCAATCTCGCCGCACCCAGGCCGACCATGTTCTACATGTTCAGCGGCCCGGATTTCCTCTACGCCGACGCCTTCTATTCCAAGGCGAGCACCTATGTGCTCGGCGCACTCGAGCCGGTCGGTGTGGTACCCGACCTGACGAAAGTGCCGCGCGGTGCGGTCAGTACCGCGCTCTACAATGTCGAGCGCTCGCTCAGTTCGATCCTGAGCTTCTCTTTCTTCATCACCAAGCACATGAAGGTCGACCTGCATGCGAACCAGGTCCACGGCACCTTGCCGATCCTCTATGTCTTCCTCGCGCGCTCCGGCAAGACCATCCGCAACGTCGAGATGATCGCGCTCGACAACAAGGCCGGGATGCATGCCGGCAACGACAATCCCGGACCGAACGCCACGCGCGGCGTCCGCATCACCTTCGTCGGCAGCGACGGCGAGGTGCGCACGCTGTATTATTTCTCGACCGATCTCTCCAATCCCAGTGCGCGCGGCACAGGCTTCCTGAAATTCTGCGAGACGCTCGGGCCCGGCAACAGCCTGCTCAAGAGCGCGTCCTATCTCCTGCATTCCGGCAACTTCACCACGGTGCGCGACTGGCTGCTCGCGAACAGCGCGACCATTATCCAGGACGATTCCGGAATACCGCTTGCGAACTACAACGCGCGTCAATGGCGCTTCTTCCCGTTCGGCCGCTATCTCGGGCCGATCGACGAATTCCCCGGCCGCTACCAGGAACGCTACGCCGAACTGTTCACGCGCGCCCAGCCGATCGATTTCGGCATCGGCTATCGCTGGCGCACGCATGAATCGAACCTGCTGCTGTCCGTGAAAGTGCCAGGCAGCGAGACGGTGCCGGCGGTGGAAGCCACTTCGTCCGCGGAGCCTCCGCCCAAACCGGCGCGTCCGAAGCGGTTGCGCCCGCCCGAGCCGATCCCGCCATCGCCCGGGCGCTTCTTCTGGTTCCGTTAGCTACCAGTGCACGCTCTGACTTGGCACGATGAACGCCGTCGTGCTCGGCGCCGTGGAAAAGCTTGTTGCCAGATACCAGCCGGAGCCAAGCACGAGCGCCAGGAGCGCAATGATTGCGAGCAGATCGATCGTTCTGGGATCGTGTCCCCTCGGGCCAATTCGCAGATGCGAACCAAGGTTGAAGTGAAAATGAGGGCTGATTTTCCAGCGCATTGTTGTTTCCTCCCGCGGGAGTATCAAAATAACGCGAGCGGGAAGTTCCAGTTCCGGTCGGGGCAGCGATGCGCAGAGCACCGCAGCAAACTCAGGACGCATTGACGCCCCGCCAGCGGCCATAGCGCCACGGAAGATACCAGCGCGCACCTTCGGGGGCGGTGAGCGGCACGCGGTCGATACCTGAGGTGCCGAAGGGATGGCAGCGCAACAGCCGCGCCAGTGTCATCCAGCCGCCGGCCCAGAGTCCGAAACGTTCGATCGCCTCGTCACCATAGACGGAGCAGGTCGGCAGGTGCCGGCAATTGTAGCCGACCAGCGGTGATAGCGTGTGGCGGTAGAGCCAGATCAGCGCGCGGCCGAACCTGCGCGGCAGTCGCAGCACGACCGCAACGATACTGGCCCCTTGTTCGGACGCTGAATGCTTCATGAGCGGCTTGCTACGATCCTGTGCAGCACGTTGCGCGGTTCCGATGCAGGGAACTGCAAGTTGTTGTAAGCGCGCCATATTTTGCGTGCTTTTTGGGAGCAGTGCAGCAAGTACCTATGGACGATCTGTATTCCCCCGGATACCATTTTTGTGACACTCGTGGGATAGGAACAAACGTCTGTATGATGGACTCATCGGGCGCGAAGCGGGGATAACTCGCGCAATATTGGGACTTGGGGAAGGAACCAGTTTGAAACTCCTGAGGTCGCTTGATCTTCGCGGTTGGTTGCTGATGGGAACCGCCGCTTGTTGCTTCGCGCTGACGAGCGCAGTCGCGACCTTCACCTCTTCTGCACATGCCGGCGCTGCGCTCGAAGAGCGCAAGCTGCCGATGAAGTTCAACTGGGTCGCGTGCGAGCCGAACTGCCGCGGCTGGGTCAGCGCAGTCGGCATCATCACCTCCGACACGCCGAAGGACTTCGAGGACTTCGCGCGCGGGCGCCAGCTTGGCGGCGCGACCGTCGTGCTCGACTCCAGCGGTGGTTCCGTCAACGACGCGATCACGCTTGGTCGGCGCTTCCGTAACCTCGGTCTCATGACCACGGTCGGCATCACCCAGCAGAACCGCGGCAGGCCGGGCGTTCGTCCGGCGGTCGCGCCCGAGGCCTATTGCGAATCCATGTGCGCGTTCCTGCTGCTGGCCGGCAAGAAGCGCTACGTGCCCGACGCTGCGCATGTGCGGGTCCATCAGATCTGGATGGGCGACCGCGCCGACGACGCCAAGGCGGCGAGCTACAGCGCGCAGGACCTGATGATCGTGGAGCGCGACATCGGCCGGCTCGCCAAATACACCTTCGACATGGGCGGCGCCGGTGATCTGCTGTCGCTCGCGCTGAGCGTGCCGCCGTGGGAAGACCTGCACGAGCTGGACGCTGGCGAGCTGAAGCTGACCAATCTCGTGACCACGGATCTGGTCGCCGACGTGCTGCCGAACGTGGATGTCTCGGCGCCCGCGATGGCCGACCTTGCGCCAAAGACGCAGGACAGGTTCGGCGAGGAATCGGAGCAGCCGCATCCGGCCAAGTCGACCAAGACTGCGGAAGCGGCGGTGCCGACGGGCGCGGCGCCCGTGGCTGCGTCGCAGAAGTAAATCCAACGACAATCGCTCTCGTCATTCCGGGTTCTCCGCTTCGCGGGCGCCCTGGAATGACGGTTCAGAACGACGGGAGCGACAGCTCAGCCCTGCGCCGCGGCCGGCTGCTTGACCTTGGCCTCGATCTGGCCGATGGCATCGACCACGGCGTCGAAGGTGAGCAGCGTCGAAGCATGGCGCGCCTTGTAGTCACGGACCGGCTCGAGGAACTTGATCTCGGCCCATTTTCCGTCCGGCGGCGCGCCGTTTTCCTTCAGCATCTTGCGAACGGTTTCGCGTAACTCACGGAGTTCGCTCGCAGTCGAGCCGACGACGTGACTTGCCATGATGGATGAAGACGCCTGGCCCAGCGCGCAGGCCTTCACGTCATGGGCGAAGTCGGTGACGGTGTCGCCCTCCATCTTCAGGTCCACCTTGACGGTCGAGCCGCACAGTTTGGAGTGGGCGGTAGCGGTGGCATCGGGGTCCGAAAGCCGCCCGAGGCGCGGAATATTCCCGGCCAGTTCGATGATCCGCTTGTTGTAGATGTCGTTTAGCATGTGATGGAGCTCAACACTTCCGGGCCGGATCGGCCTTGGCGGGCGCCGTCCATGGTCCTATATAGGGTCGGAACTGGCGGAAAAACAGTCCAGCGGCGGTGGTCCAGAACCACGCGGCCGGCCTTGGAGGCGAGGATGTTTTTGTGCCGGGATCGGTTGTTTTCTTCAGGCGTCCGGCGGCTTGCCGCCCCGTCTGCCGGTGACACTCCGGCCGTTAAGGCCGTCGAACGGAGTTGACATGGACGCTTTGATCAAATCCATCCGCCCCAACAAGCCCGCTGAAAAGCAGCCCGAGAGCCGCCCGGCAGAGCTTGATCCTTCCGAATTCCTCGCGGTCGCCGTCCGCGCCGACCAGCCGCGCCCAGCGCGCGCCGAGGCCGAGCAGGCGGTGAAGACGCTGCTCGCCTATATCGGCGAGAACACCCAGCGCGAGGGCCTCTTGGACACGCCGCGCCGCGTGGTCGAGGCCTTCGACGAGCTCTACCAGGGCTACCACCAGTGCCCGGCCGAGGTGCTCGACCGCACTTTCGGCGAGACCGCGGGGTATGACGACTTCGTGCTGGTGCGGGACATCGAGTTCACCTCGCAATGCGAGCATCACATGATGCCCTTCTACGGCAAGGCGCACATCGCCTACACGCCGGTGGAACGCGTCGTCGGCCTGTCGAAGCTCGCGCGCCTCACCGACATCTTCGCCCGCCGGCTTCAGACCCAGGAGCACCTGACGGCGCAGATTGCAGCGGCGATCGACGAGATCCTCAAGCCGCGCGGCGTTGCCGTTCTGGTCGAGGCCGAGCATACCTGCATGTCGGTGCGCGGCGTCGCCAAGCATGGCGCGATGACGTTCACCAGCCGCTTTACCGGCATGTTCCGCGACAATCCGGCGGAGCAGGGCCGTTTCCTGTCCCTGGTGCGAGGCACGCAACGCTGACCTCGCGACGAATTTGCGAGGGGTCTCGTGTCCACTCATTCCCATGACATCGAGGAAGGGCTGAGCTTCCAGCCCAAATTCGACGCGGCCGGCCTCGTCACCTGTGTGGCGACGGACGCCGCGACCGGCGACGTGCTGATGGTCGCCCACATGAATGACGAGGCGCTGCGCAAGACCATCGCGACGGGTGAAGCCTGGTACTTCAGCCGCTCGCGCAATGCCTTATGGCGAAAGGGTGAGACGTCGGGTCAAACTCAGCGCGTGGTCGAGATGCGCACCGATTGTGACCAGGACGCGGTCTGGCTTCGCGTCGAGCAGTTGGGGGCAGCCTGCCACACCGGCCGCAGGTCGTGCTTCTATCGCAGGGTCGAGGCCGAGGGGACGGGCGCCAGGCTCGTCTTCGTCGACGCGGACAGGCTGTTCGACCCGAACGCGGTCTACAAGAAGTAGCTCCCGTCATTCCGGGGCACGCGAAGCGTGAACCCGGAATCCATCGCCAGGCATTACGCGCGGCTGAATGATTCCGGGTTTAACCCCGCATTAACCATAACTGTCCCACGGTGGGACGACAGGGCGCCGAATTGCCGGCGCCGCTCAACGCCGCGCGGGGCGGGCACTCCATCATGTCGGTCGACAACTCCAGTGCCACGCAGACGGTCGCTACCGATCCGTCGCGGGCGCGCGTTGCCGGCGCAATCAAGCAGGCCTCCAACCTCTCCGGCGTCAGCTTTCAATACATGCTGACCACCGCCAAGATGGAGTCGGATTTCAATCCGACAGCGGGCGCCACCACGTCGTCCGCGCACGGGCTGTACCAGTTCATCGACCAGACCTGGCTCGGCACGGTGAAGGAGGCGGGTGCCCAGCTCGGCTACGGCAGCTACGCCGACGCCATCAGCAAGACCTCGTCCGGCAGCTACACTGTCGATGATCCCGCCATGAAGCGGTCGATCATGAAGTTGCGCGACGATCCGCAGGTCGCCTCCGACATGGCGGCGGCACTGACGCAATCCAACAGCTTCAAGCTCACCGGCCTGCTCGGCCGCCGGCCGTCCGACAGCGAACTCTACATGGCGCATTTCATGGGCGTCGGCGGCGCGGCCAAGCTGATCGCCAATGCCGAGGACAATCCGCAAGCGGTCGGCGCGCGGCTGTTCCCCAATGCCGCTGCTTCCAACCGCTCGATCTTCTACGAAAAGGACGGCCGAGCGCGTAGCGTCTCCGAAGTCTATTCGGTGCTGACGTCGCGCTACGCGAGCGCTGCGAATTCGAAAACGACGCGTAGCGCGATGGCGATGTATGGCGACACGCCGTCGACGGCGCAGGTTGTGAGCGCAAACGGCGTGCAGGCGACGGCGCCTGTGATCGACAACGCGGCTTATCTGCAGACCTTTCCGGATACGCGCGCGGTGACGCCGGTGAGCGCAACATCGTCGACGACGGTTGCGGACAATGCGCCGACCACGCCGGCGTTTCGCTCGATCTATCAGCCCGGCGATACCACGCAGCCGGTTTCGACGACGGTGCAGAAATTGTGGGGCAACAACGCCTCGCTCACCTCGGTCGCACCCGCGACCTCGGTCGCGTCGGCAACACCCGAGGTGCGGCCGCCGCAACCGCTTGATCTCTTCAGCGATCGCAGCGGCAACTTCTCGAGCTAGCATCTGCTCTCGTGCCCCTGCTCAGCGCGCGCCACTTCATGCTGCGCTGCGTCCGGTGCGCGCGAACAGGCAGTCTTGGTTCCCTTAACAAAACGTCAATAAAACCAGCCGGTTATGGTGAACGCTTTGTTAAGCGTCGTGGTTTATTTTGTATTGCAGGTGACAGGCCGTCACCATTTTTCGTTAGGTTGCGTAAGCCGGAAAGACCATGATCGTTCGGCAGTTCATCAGTTGGATCAGGACGGCATCCGCCGGCGAGCGGGCCGAGGCAACGCGGGCATTGGCCCGCGCCTGGTTGATTTCAGACCTTTCCCATGACGACCGCATCGCCGCCGAAGGCGCGCTGCTGATGCTGCTCGACGATCCGTCCCCCCTGGTGCGACAGGCGATGGCGGAAGCCTTCGCTCGCAGTGCCGAGGCGCCGGCCGCAATCATGCGGGCGCTGTCGGCCGACCAGCCCACCGTCGCGCTGCCCGTGCTCGAACATTCCCCGCTTCTGATCGATGCCGACCTCGTCGACATCGTCGCGACCGGCAATGACGAGGTGCAGTGCGCGATCGCGCGCCGCATCGCGCTGCCGGTCTCGGTCTGCGCCGCGATCGCCGAAGTTGGCTGCGCCGCCGCGGCCCTCGAGCTGATCGAGAATCCCAACGCCGAGCTCGCGCCGTTCTCCTGGGATCGCATTGTCGAGCGTCACGGCCATCTCGCCGCGATCCGCGAGGCGATGCTGGTGATGGAGGATCTGCCGGCCGCGACGCGGGCGGCGCTGGTCGCAAAGCTTTCCGAGACGCTGGCGCAGTTCGTCGTGGCACGGAACTGGCTCAGCGCCGATCGCGCCGAGCGTATGACGACCGAGGCGCGCGACCGCTCCACCATGAACATCGCGGCCCGCTCGCGCGGCGAGGACATGCAGGGTTTGGTGCGGCACCTGCGCATCACCGGTCAGCTCACGGCGGGCCTGATCCTGCGTGCGCTGTTGTCGAGCAATCTCGAACTGTTCGACGCGGCGCTTGCCGAATTGTCCGATCTGCCGCTGGCGCGAGTCTCCGCGCTGCTGCACGACCGCGGCGGCACCGGCCTGCACGCGCTGCTCCGCCGCGCCGGCCTGCCTGAGGCGACCTTCGCGGTTTTCCAGGTCGCGCTCGAGGCCTGCCACGAGAACGGCTTCGTCGATACCGACGACGGCGCCGTGCGGCTGCGCCGGCGCATGGTCGAGCGGGTGCTCACCCATTGCGAGACCGATCGCGGCGCGACCGAGCCGCTTCTGATCCTGCTGCGCCGTTTCGCAACCGAATCGGCGCGCGAAGAAGCGCGGCTGTTCTGCGACGAGCTCGTCGCGGAAGAGGCGATCGCACCGTTCTATGACGATCTGATCGCGGCCTGACGAAGGGGTCGTAGGGTGGGTTAGCCCTGCGGCTGCGCGGAGCGTAGTCCCCTAGGCGTAGCCCACCTCTTTGCTTTCCGCGCGAAGAGAGAAGTGGTGGGTTACGCTGCGCTAACCCCACCCTACGACACCTCGAGAATGGCGAGCCTTACTCCCCCGGCACGATGCTCGGCGCCAAAATCGCTTCGAGATGCTCGGGACGGTCGCGGTTGACGTGGGCGAGATATTCGTCGGCGACCTTGCGCAGGCGGCGGCTGAGCTCGCTGGAGACGGTGAGGCTGTCGAGCTTTGTGTTCTCGTGCACGATCGCCGTGATGGCGTTGATGTGGTGCGAGAACAGCTCGGCCGGCACCTTGGCAAGATCCGGCGCATGCTCGATCACGCGGCACAGGCTTTCGGCGATCACGGCGGCCGA
Organism: Bradyrhizobium sp. Cp5.3; assembly: GCF_000426265.1. NCBI lineage: Bacteria > Pseudomonadati > Pseudomonadota > Alphaproteobacteria > Hyphomicrobiales > Nitrobacteraceae > Bradyrhizobium > Bradyrhizobium sp. Cp5.3. The sequence goes on from NZ_AUFA01000026.1 coordinate 60,203, forward strand.
CGGAAAGCCGAACGTCGCGGCATCGCCCTTGATGTCGTGGGCCGCGCGGAACAGCTCTCCGCGCCGATCGTCGTCGAAGCCGTCTTGCTGGATGGCGGCCCAGGCGGCGGACAATCGGTCGACCTCGCTCGCCATCCAGTCCGTGAACTCGCCGGAGAGGCCAGCAAGCGCCTGCTCGGCGCGCCCGACCGGATCATCCATGTCCTTGGCCTCGACCCGGCGCAGAACTTTCCGCAGCGGGTTGGGCTGCGTGATCACATGATGGGTGGCGAAGGCCTTGACCTCGATGTCCTTTGCGCTGTTCTTCGCCATGGTGCCTGTCTCGCGTAAGACGTTGCGCTAGATGGAGGAGCGGGCCTTGTCGAGCAACGAGGGCTGCTGGAGCAGCTCGTGCTTCTCACCGACGCGGCGCTCGGGGCCCATATAGGCGGAGTTGATGTTGCGGCGGCGGTCGGGCCCGAAATAGGTCTTGGTCTTGATGAAGGGCCGGGGATTGGCGACCACGTTGAGGATGCGCTGATAGAGGCCCTTGGCCGAGATCGGCTTGGCCAAAAACTCGGTGACGCCGGCATCGCGCGCGATCGTGACCCGGCGTTTCTCCGAATGTCCCGTCAGCATGATGATCGGCGCATAGGGGTTACCCTTGGACTCCGGCTGGCGGATCATCTGCGCGAGCTCGAGCCCGTCGAAGATCGGCATCGCCCAGTCGGTGATGACGATGTCGGGCACGTAGTGGCTGTACATTTCGAGCGCGGTCGCGCCGTCCTCGGCTTCATAGACCTCGCGCGCGCCGAACGAATGCAGCAGCGTCCGCAGGATACGGCGCATGTGCGGATTGTCGTCGCAAACGAGGAAGCGCAGCTTGTTGAAATCGATACGGAACATGACGCCCGGGCCAAAGCGGTCAACCTTCGTTAACCATATCGCGCCGGGAGTTAACGAAGGGTTGCGACCGGGACGCCGGAGGGCTTCCGGGCAGGTGGCTCAGTAGCCGAACTGCTCGCGCAGAATGCGCTCTTCCAGGCTGTGGCCCGGATCGAACAGCATGCGCATCGAGATGGTCCTGTCGGCGAGCACCTCGACGCGGCGGACGTCGCGGACCTCGTCGTGGTCGGCCACCGCGGCGACAGGGCGCTTCTCGCCTTCCAGCACCTCGATCACGACATAGGCCGTATTGGGCAGGAGAGCCCCGCGCCAGCGTCGCGGGCGGAAGGCGCTGATCGGCGTCAGCGCCAGCAGCGCGGCATTGATCGGCAGGATCGGCCCCTGGGCGGACAGATTGTAGGCGGTCGAGCCCGCGGGCGTTGCCACCATGATGCCGTCGGCGATCAGCTCGGACATGCGCTCGCGCTCGTCGATCAGGATGCGCAGACGCGCCGCCTGATAGGTCTGCCGGAACAGGGCGACCTCGTTGATGGCGTGATGGAGATGCACCCGGTCGCGCACGTCGGTTGCGCGCATCAGGAGCGGATTGATCTCGGATTCATGCGCGGCCTCGAGCCGCGTGCGCAGATCGTGTGTCGAATATTCGTTCATCAGGAAGCCGACCGTGCCGCGGTGCATGCCGTAGATCGGCTTTCCCGTGTGCATGTTCTGATGCAGCGTCTGGAGCATGAGTCCGTCGCCGCCGAGCGCGACCACGACGTCGGCATTCTTCGGATCGCAATTTCCGTAGCGTTCGGTGAGCTGGTTGAAGGCGGCCTGTGCCTCGCTGCTCGGGCTGGCGACGAAGGCGATCCGGTCGTAGGACTTGGTCATGGGCTTCCGGGCAGGTGCCGCTGGCTCGAGGAGGTTCCGCCGGGGTCGTCTATACGACCTGGGCCTCCATTGTCGAGGATGACCGCCTCTCAAGGCAAGTGGAGGGCGGCCGGAACGGCCGTCCGTCCCGTTTCAGGGTAAAAGCCACCTCGATTTGCGCCCGATCGGCGGCTTTTGGCGCCGCCGGACCTCGTGATCCCCCAAACCGTCGCAATTCCTCGCTAGCCTTGCAGGCAGTCACCGACACGCAACCGATGAGGGCGCGCTGCCGGGCAGGGAGACCGACCATGATGATAAGTTCGTCGGCGCTGCGCCGCACGGGGCTGGTGCTGGCGTTGTCGGCCGTCGCACTCGCTGGACTTGCGCATGCGGACGATCCGCCGCAGCCGCGTCCGGAGGCAACCGCACCTGTGGGGCAGAAGGGCGTCCGTGGTGGCGGTGCGCAGTCTGCAGGTCAGCCTTCGTCCTCCGCCGCCGAACAGCGTGGCCTCCCTGCGGATGCGACGACGAAGCAGACGCTCGACCTGCCCGGGCGAACGCTCGCCTTCACCGCGACCGCCGGCTCGATCCGTCTGTTCGATGAAAAGCGCGAGCCGCAGGCCGATATCGCCTACACCTCCTATGAACTCGATGGCGCCGACCGCACCACGCGCCCGATCACCTTCCTGTTCAATGGCGGGCCCGGCGCGTCCTCGGCATGGCTCCAGTTCGGCAGCGCCGGGCCGTGGCGGCTGCCGCTCGATGGCGAAGCTCTCTCGCCGTCGGCGTCGCCCGAGGTGAGGCCGAACGCTGAGACCTGGCTCGACTTCACCGATCTCGTCTTCATCGATCCCGTCGGCACCGGCTACAGCCGCCTCATTGCGAGCGGCGAGGACGCGCGCAAGCGGTTCTATTCGATCGACGGCGACGTCAGTTCGATCGCGCTCGTGATCCGCCGCTGGCTCGAGAAGCACGACCGGTTGCTCTCGCCGAAATACGTCGCGGGCGAAAGCTATGGTGGCATTCGTGGACCGAAGGTCGTGCGCCAGTTGCAGCTTCAATACGGCGTCGGCGTCAAAGGTCTGATCATGCTGTCGCCGCTGTTCGACTTCCGCGAGTTCACCGGCTCGAGCCTCCTGCAATATGTCGCGACGCTGCCGAGCTACGCGGCGGTCGCGCGCGAAGCCAAGGGGCCGGTGACGCGCGACGATCTCGCCGACGTCGAAGCCTATGCGCGCGGCGAGTTTCTGGCTGACCTCGTCAAGGGCCAAGCGGATCGGGAGGCCACCAATCGGCTCGCCGACAAGGTCGCAGCCCTGACCGGGATCGACCAGGCGGTCAGCCGCAGGCTCGCCGGTCGTTTCGATGTCGGCGAATTCCGCCGCGAATTCGACCGCAAGAACGGCAAGGTCACCGGGCGCTACGATGCTTCCGTGCGCGGCTTCGATCCCTATCCGGATTCGAGCAGCTCCCGCTTCGGCGATCCCTCCGGCGACACGCTTCAGGCGCCGCTGACCAGCGCTGCCGTCGATGTCCTGACACGCAAGCTCAACTGGCGGCCCGACGGCTCCTATGAAGTGCTGAACAGCTCTGTCGAACGTGCCTGGGATTTCGGTCACGGCATCACCCCGCCTCAATCGGTGTCGGAGCTGCGCCAGATCCTCGCGACCGATCCGAAGCTGAATGTGCTGGTCGGGCACGGCCTGTTCGATCTCGCCACGCCCTATTTCGGAACGCAGAGAGTGCTCGACCAGTTGCCGGCCTTCGCGACGCCGCGGATCAGGTTCGTCGTCTATCCCGGCGGCCACATGTTCTATTCGCGCGACGGCTCGCGGCAGGCGTTTCGCGGCGAGGTCGAGGCGATGGTGAAGCGGTAGCGTCGGGACGGCGGTTTCTTTGTTCGCAGCTCTCTTGCTCGCCGGGTTAGTTGGCGTGAGCCACAGCGCTGATTTCAACGATCTGTTGCGGCGAGGCCAGATAGGTCACGCGTGGCGGCGGGACGATGACCTTCGGGCAACCAGAGGCAGAGCTGGCGCTTGCGCAACGCCGGCGGTCCCTGGACGAAGGCGCAGGTCCGCAGCCGCCTGCGGCTCGACAGCGGCGAGGCGCTCCGTGATTGCGCGCTAGCGGGCCTTGGCATCGCTCTTCTTCCCGACTTCCTAGTCAAGGACGATCTGAGAGCGGGCCGCCTGCGACGGGTTCTGTCCGGCTTTGAAGCTGATACGGTCAAAATCGTCACGCTTTACCCCGGCAAGCGTCTGTTGGAGCCTCGGGTTCGGCGCTTCGTTGATCTGATGGTCGAGGAGCTCACGATGAGAGCTTAGCGCTCCTGCGTGGAGTTTGTCATTTGACGCGGATTCTTTACGCGAACCGGTATCCGCTTCGCTCGAAAACGCTCCAACCCAAAAAGCAGAACCGGCACACCCCTGAGGATTGTGCCGGTTCGTTTGCGTTGCGACGTCGAGGATATCTCAGTAGACGAGCGTTGCGCCGGTCGGCTTGTCCAGCGCGGCTGCAAGCGAGCGATACTCGGTGCTGTCGGTGCCGGCGAGCGAGGCGATCTTGTTCAGATGATACTGCGCCTGTTCGCGGTTGCCCTGCTCGAGCTGCCAGAGACCGTAATACTGCCAGGTCCGGACGTGGTTCGGATCGTCCTTCAGCGCCAGCTCGTAATAGATCTTCGACTGCTGGTAATCGCCGAGCTTGCGGTAGGAGTAGCCGATCAGATTGGCGACGTCGGCCACGTCCTGGCGCTTGAGCGACTTCAGCTGGTCGATCGCGCCCGTATAGTCGTGGCGGTCGTAGATCGTGGTGTAGGCCGTGCGATAAGCGGCGAGGAATTTGGGGTCGCTGATAGAGGAGCTCTTCTTCTTCGATTTCTTGCTCGAAGAGTCCGACTTCGGCGGCGGCGAGGGATCGTCGCTACCCGCAGCGTAAGCGCTCGTCAGCACCGGTCCGGCCGCCAGCGTCATCGAGACAAGTCCCGGTACCAGAAGCATTGAAAGTCTGCGCATCTATCTTCTCCCGTATGGAACGAGGCGATCCTACACGATTGCCTTCTGACGGGAACACCCGCGGTACGAAAACATTCCCAAATCGCCCGGTTTATTGCCCCTCCCTGAGGAGATGACAAACTTGTCATCCAGATGAACGGAAGCTTGCGATGCACTTCAGAATGGGTTCAGCGCGCTCCAACTAGGCTCACTCCTACGATCGAAGGGTCGGCGAGAGGGCGCCGCCTCAAGATCCTTCAAAGAGGAGACCACCATGCTGAAGACTATTTCCGCCGCTTTGCTCGCAGCTTTCGTGATCGCAGCTCCGGCTTTCGCCGCCGAAGCGGGCAAGACCACGACCACCGCACCTGTGATCAAGGCGGACCAGAGCCAGACCAAGACGTCGACCACCGCCGCGAAGCCTGACGCCGGCGTCAAGGCCGACACGAAAGCTGCCGACGTCAAGGCGGATTCCAAGGCGAAGGCGATGAACGCCAACGCCGCGGTCACGCCCGCCGAGCACAAGTCCGTGCGCACGCACCGCCATCACCACAAGCAGCTGTCGGCCAAGAAGTCGCTGAAGACGCAGCCGGATGTCACCAAGCCGGTGAGCACCGACAAGCGCAGCTAACGACTGATCCCGCGAGGCGGCATCCCCGCATTGCCCCGCCGCCTCGCGCGGAGTTCAGGCCGGCCCGTTTCGTCATGACGAGCACGCGCAGGCGTGAGCGCCATGCGGCGGGCCGGTATGCTGATTGCCCGGCCGGCAACATGGAATTCCCTTATGGAATTCCCCTTGAGCAACCTTGGCGCTAGAACATCTCAGAGTGAGGTGGTTCGGAGTCGTGGTCTGTGGGGCGATTGGCGAAACGCGCGGCGGTCCTCGTGCTTCCGCTGGCGCTTGCGGCATGTTTTGGCAGTGACGGCGACCGTCCAACCCTGATGGACGCGGGGCCGCAGCCGTTTCCCGATAATTTCCGCAGCGACACGCTGGCCCTCATGCGCACCTATCTGAACAACCCGGTCGGCGTTCGCGAAGCCAGCATGGCCGAGCCCGCGCTGCGGCAAGTTGGCGGCCGTCCGTTCTATGTGAGCTGCCTGCATTTCACGCCCCGCGAGACCGACGGCAGCTACAAGGCGATGCGCGAGCGGGCTGTCATCTACGTCAACGGACGGGCGGATCGGGTCGTCGAGCGGGCCAACGAACTCTGCACCGGTGCGGTTTACGCACCCTTTCCGGAACTGGAAAAGATGACGCGCTAGCGCAAAGCGGGTCTTCACCGCTCGGTGGTAGGACTACAGCCGCCGGGGCCGCTGGATCACATTTTGGCGAGCTTTGAATGGGCGGTGTGGCTTTGCGACAAACTGTTACGACATGCCATGCGCGGGCGACAGAATCTGTCGGCGCAAGGGAGCGTGACGGAACAGGAACGCGCGTCGTTGCCGCCCCGTCACATATCGGACGATCAACGTTCCGGCACCGCCGCCAAGCAACCAAATTCAGGCCACGTTGTTTGCTGAGGGTCGAATTTGAAAGAACGGGGATGATCATGAAGACGATTTTGCTCGGCGCAGCAGCCCTGCTTGCGCTGGCAGCGCCAGCCGCGGCAGCCGACATCCCGGCGCGCACCTACACCAAGGCACCGGCCTATACCGCGCCGCAGGTGGTCTATAACTGGACCGGCTTCTATATCGGCGGCCATGTCGGCGGCGCCTTCGCCGGCGACAACACCTTCCAGTCGAGCGATGCCCGTTTCCTGGGCGGCGTGCAAGGCGGCTTCGATTACCAGTTTGCGCCCAACTGGGTCGTGGGTGTCGAGGCCCAGTATTCCTGGCTGCCGACGAACAACAATGCTGTCGGCTTCCCGTTCGGCACGCAGGTGACCTCGAACACCGACCAGATCGGCTCGGTGACCGGCCGCATCGGCTACACCTGGGGACCGACGCTGGTCTACGCCAAGGGCGGCTATGCGTGGCGCAACAATAACCTCGGCGTCAGCGTCGCCGGCGTGCCGCAAACGTTCGCCGCCACCGGCAACAACAAGGACGGCTACACCGTCGGCGCCGGCCTGGAGTACATGTTCGCGCCGAACTGGTCGGCCAAGGCCGAGTACCAGTACTATAATTTCGGCAGCACCACCTTCACCTCCGGTCCGGCCGATGTCGTCGGCGTTCGCGGGCGGGAGGACGAGCATACCGTCAAGGTCGGCGTGAACTACCGCTTTGGCTGGGGCGGCCCGGCGGGCTCGCGCTACTGATCCACGGACCAGCCAACCGCATCTCACAAAGGCCGGCTCTGCCGGCCTTTGTTTTGAGCCGGCCGCGTGTCTGGCGCGAGCCTTGCAAGGAATCTTTTCACCAAGCGGCTTTTCGACGCGCGCCTTCTCACGCGCGTCATGGGGCTGCGGTAAAGCAAAAATAATTTTTGCGATTTACGGAACTCGCGCTCCGGAGCGCGTTAATATGAAAATTCCCGGGCTGGTGGGACAACGAATATGCGTATCTTGGCGTCGGTGGTGATCTCGTTCCTCGTCGCGCTGCCGTGCTCTGCACAGACGATCCTCAAATCCGAACCTTTGATGTTGGCGCCCTATGAGGTGGCCTTTGTGCGGGACGGCTCCTGTCCCTCCGGCAAGGTGCTCAAGGTCACCGGCGCGATCCGCGGGCTGCATCGCCGGAAGGCCTGCGTAGCCCTCGCCGGCGAGCAGGCCTCCCTGGCCACTGCAATGCCCTGAGCGCTACCCGCCGGCGGTCGGACTTCCTTACGAGTTGAACTCGGGCTCCATTCTGGATTGCTGCTCGGCGTCCGCCTTGTTCTTGGCGGGGTCCTCGCCTTGGGCAGCCCGGCAGGGCTTGATTTCGTAGTCATTGTCGAGCACCCGGCGGGGCCCGGGCCCCTCGTCGTCGTTGGCCACGTCCACGACCAGCCCGCTCCGGTGGGCGAGCTTCCAGACGTCGGCCTCGGCCGGATAGGCCTTGCTGATTTGGGCGTCGTTGCAGAACAGGGCGTAGGGCATCCTTCCCGCTCCCAAGAAAGCCGCTCCCAGGAAAATCCATTAACGGCTTGCGGGCGGCGGGGTTCCGGACGGGCTATCGATCACGGCGCCGTGATCGAGGATGCCGGAGTCTGAGTCGTAAACGAGTCCTGAATCCCGGGAAAAAGAATCCCTGGGACTCTCCGGCCGGAATCAGCGGATGCTTCGGCCCATGACGAGCGACCTCAAAACCTCCTGCGGGCACATGCTCCTGCCGTTGACGCTGGCGCTGGTCGGCGCTTGTGCCGCCAATATCGTCCTGGTGTGGTCCTGGCTGTGACCGGCCGAGGCGCCGCCATGCCTCACTTTTCTACCGGCGGGCGAGAGGAGGGGGCGCGAATGGCCTCGCGGAGCTTGGCCAGGGTTGTCGCGCAATATTCCTCGCGTTCGCGCTCGAACCGCTCCTGATGCTTGCGGAAATTGGCGATACGGGCCTGCATTTCGCTTCGGAAGTCGCCAATCGCCCGCGGCGGCGCGTGGACGGGCTGGGGCGGCGGGGTGGCCGGCGACGGGTCGATTTCGGGCACGGCTTCCGGCGGCCGCGTGGAGGCGATCTCGGCGGGCAGGGGCGGCACAGCCGCAGGCGCGTCCGGCTGGCGGAGCTCGCCCGTCTTGCCGGTTACGGATTGAACGAAGGCCATCGTCTGCGCGATCAGGGCGTCGCGCTCCTTGATCCACTTCATCATCCACCTCGGTGAATCATTCCAGCAAAGCGGCTGCGACGAATCAAGAGTCCTTTGCAAGGGATTGCATATTTTTCCCGATAGCCTGACACTATGCGAATGGTTGCTCAGGACGAAGAGTCGGACGAAGCGTTGGGCTTGAGGCTCGTGCGTGCCTTTCTGTTGCTGCCGCCCGAGAAGCGGGCAGAGGTGATCGCGTTCGTCGAGGAGCTCGTCCGTGCCCGCGGCCGGCCCGAGGAGGGCAAGGAAGTGTCCCCGACCTGAAGCGCTATCGCTCGCGCGGCTTGATGTTGGGGACGAAGGGCGCGCCGACAATGCGGACGGGCGTCTCGGTGGCGGCATCGATCGGCCCGCGCGTGGCAACGCGGGGGTCCGATGTCTGGCCCGAAACGGGCTCGAACAGTGCAAGCGTGGCCGCCACGACGGCGCAGCAGAGCATGACCATCGCAAGCAGAAGCATGTTTCGGTTGTCTTCCCTGATCCGCATGGGCCGAGAACGAGCGACGCAAGCGATTGGTTCCGAGCCGGCGATGATTCTCGCGAAAGTTGCCGAAGCTTACGCCAGGCTGACGCGCAGAAGCTGAAAGGTTATTTTCCCGTAAGAGTACCCGTGTCATTTGGTATTAATTTTTAACACCCGCCGGTTCCAATGCCGTCGCTGGGACGACCTCCGTCCCGTTGAGCGAAAATCATTGGGCGGCTGCGATGAGCTTTTTGAATAATTTGAAGATCGTGTGGAAGGTCGCGCTGATCGTGACCGTGATGGGTTGTGCGATGATCGGTGTCGCGACCTTCGGCGTGCGGGAGCTTTCTTCCACAGTCGACCGATTTGCAGAGCTTTCCGCCGCGCAATCGGCAGCCCTCAACATCACGCGCGCCCAGCGTCGCATGGAGACCTATCACGCGGCGATCTACGCGATCTTTACCGAGACAACCGAAGCGGGCAACGCCAATCGCCTGAAGATCGCGAACCAGAATCGCAATGAGATTCGCCAATACCTGGATGCGGCGGAGCAGGATGATGCTTCCCGTGGAAACGAGATCAGGAGCCTTAGCGACCAGTTGAAGGCCGTGTTCGCAGGCTGCGATGCGGTTCTGCAGGCCGGCGCCGCCGCGAACGGCACGGAAGAGAACGCCAAGGCTGCCGAACGTGCCCACAAGGAATGCGACCCGCTGATCGACGCGTCCCTCGAGCGCATTGCGACGTTCACGTCCGATGTGGCCAAGGCGGTCGCCCAGCGTAAGCAAGCCATCGTGCGCGATGCCGGATCCGCGACCTGGACGGTGATCGGCGTCAGCGCCGGTGGTCTCGTACTGGGCATCGCGATCGCGCTCTTCATCGGCCTCAAGGCGATGTCGCAGCCGATCGCCCGGCTCAAGCTCGCAATGGAGGGCCTCGCCCGCAACGATCTCAAAACCGAAGTGCCGGAGAAGGATCGCCGCGACGAGATCGGCGACATGGCCAGGACGGTCGAGATCTTCAAGACCAATGCGGTCGAGGTCGAGCGGCTCAAGGCGGCGCAGGCGGAAGCCGAGCGCGACGCCGCCGAGCAGCGCCGCCGCGACATGTTCAACCTTGCCGATGGCTTCGAACGGGCGGTCGGCGAGATCATCGACACGGTGGGATCCGCCTCCACCGAGCTCGAGGCATCGTCCTCGACGCTGGCGACCACTGCGCAGCGCGCGCAGGAATTGACCTCGGTCGTCGTGGTCGCCTCGGGCGAAGCCACCGGCAACGTGCAGTCGGTCGCAACCGCCACGGAGGAATTGTCCTCCTCCGTGAACGAGATCAGCCGCCAGGTGCAGGAATCCGCGCGGATGGCCAGCGAAGCCGTTGGTCAGGCCCGCACCACGACCGAGCGCGTCAGCGAGCTCTCGATCGCGGCGACGCGGATCGGCGATGTCGTCGAGCTGATCAACACCATTGCCGGCCAGACCAATCTGCTCGCGCTCAACGCCACGATCGAGGCCGCGCGCGCCGGTGAGGCCGGCCGCGGTTTTGCGGTCGTGGCTTCCGAGGTGAAGACGCTCGCCGAGCAGACCGCGAAGGCGACCGGCGAGATCAGCCAGCAGATTTCCGGCATCCAGACCGCCACCGAGGAATCCGTCAACGCAATCCGCGACATATCCGCGACGATCGAGCGGCTCTCGGAAGTGTCCTCGACCATCGCCGCGGCGGTCGAGGAGCAGGGCGCTGCGACCCAGGAGATCGCACGCAACGTCCAGCAGGCGGCCCACGGCACCCAGCAGGTCTCCTCGAACATCACCGACGTGCAGCGCGGTGCGGCGGAGACCGGCTCGGCCTCCTCGCAGGTGCTCTCGACCGCGAAGCTGCTGGCGAGCGACAGCAGCCGGCTGAAGCTCGAAGTCGGAAAATTCCTGTCGACGGTGCGCGCCGCGTAACTTCGCGCGGCGGCGTGCGTCCGCCGCGCCTCGACCTATCGCACCAGCAGAAAACCGAACGCGATTGCGAACAGCATGGCCGTCATGACGACGGCCGCAGCTGCGCCGGCGGCGATCTTGGCTTTCTCTCGGGCGGTCGTGGGGCGCATGCGACGCACACGCTAGCTCATGTTGAACTTCGATCCAACGTGTGGTTAATGGCCGTCCCCGCGATGCAAGCGGCCAACATCCATTCCCGAAGGTCGATCCATGAGCGACAATGCCAGCGACGGCTGGGCCGATTCCGCGTCTGCGTGGATCGTGGAGCAGGGTGAGGATGGCGACTACGGCCGCCGCTTCGTGCTGGACGCACCGATGCGTGCGCGGATCGAGGGACGCGGTTTCCGCCGCGCGCTGGATGTCGGCTGCGGCGAGGGTCGCTTCTGCCGGATCATGCAACGCTCCGGCATCGCCACCATCGGCATCGATCCGACCAAGGCGTTGCTCGCGCGTGCAAAGGCGATGGATCCGCATGGTGACTATCGGCTCGGCCGCGCCGAGGCGATGGATTTCGATGCGTCCTTTGATCTGGTCGTCAGCTATCTCAGCCTGATCGATATGCCGGATGTCCGCACGGCGATCGCGAAGATGGTGGCGGCGCTGCGGCCGGGCGGCACACTCCTGATCGCCAACCTGACGAGCTTCAACACCGCCGGCCAGCCGGACGGCTGGACGCCGGACGGCGAGGGCGTTCCGCGCTTCTCGATCGATCATTACATGGACGAGCGGGCGATCTGGGTCGCCTGGCGCGGCATCCGGATCCAGAACTGGCACCGCCCGCTGAGCACCTATATGACGCTGCTGCTCGATCACGGCCTCCAGTTGCGCCTGTTCACAGAGCCCGAGCCCACGGGCGGCGCGTCCGAGCAGATCGCCCGCCACCGCCGCGTGCCCTACTTCCACATGATGGAGTGGCAGAAGCCGGTTTGAGCGAGACGTCGAATGTCTGTCAGGAAAGCTGAATGACGCGATCGAGCGCTGTCCAGGGAGATTTTCGAGCGCGATCCGCGGTCTGTATAGTGCGCTCGCGAATGGTCTTTGACTTGAGGTGTGTCCGATGATCTCCAATCGTCCACCCGTGCTCGCCCATGAGCGGTTCGTTGCCGACCGCGCGAACTTTTCCGGCCTCGATCTCGCCGCGCGGTTCGAGCGGATCGAGAGGACCAATCTGTGGGGTGCTGCGACCTCGGTCTCCGGCCTCGGCTCGGAGGACCCTGCCACGGCCGCGATCCGCGAAGCGCTGCCATCGCTCTTGAAGCGGCTCGGGGCGTGTTCGCTGCTCGATGCGCCCTGCGGGGACGCAAGCTGGATCGGCCGCCTCGGGCTCGAAGTCGATTTCACCGGCGTCGATATCGTGCCGTCGCTGATCGAGAGCAACCATCAGCGCGTGGAGCGCGGGGAATTGTCCGGCCGCTTTCTCATCGCCGACATCACGCGCGACGCGCTGCCGCCTGCCGACGTCATCCTGTGTCGGGATTGTCTCGTGCATCTGAGCTTTCAGAACATCGGTCGTGCGGTTACTCGCTTTCGGGCGAGCGGCGCGCGCTTCCTGCTCGCCACCACGTTTCCCGAATTGGAGAGCAACGAAGACTGCGAAGATGGCGACTGGCGGGCGTTGAACATGGAGCGGGCGCCGTTCAACTGGCCTCCGCCGCGCGAGCTGATCAACGAGCGTTGCGAGGAGGGCGGAGGCGGCTGGCACGACAAGAGCCTCGGGCTGTGGCGGCTGGATGAGCTGCCCGGCGAGGGCGGCATTGCGAAGGCGGTATGACCGGAATGGACGGAACATCCGTTGCCTCAGTGATTGCCCTCGCGCTATACTTTGGGTTGTGTGAAGCGATCTCGTATTGCGGTGGCGATGTCGGAGCACGTCATGAGAGTGAGCGCTGTCGTGGCTGCACTGCTGGTCTGGTGTTGCGCACCGGCGCGCGCACAAGATGGCGCGGCGCTTTACGCAAGACATTGCGCGCAATGTCACGACACGGCTGATGCCCAGAGCCGTGTGCCGAGCCGCAGCGCGCTGCAGGCAATGTCGTATGAAAACGTGCTGGGGGCGCTTGCGACCGGCAGCATGGCGGGCGTCGCGAAGGAGCGCAGCGACGACGAGCGCCGCGCGATTGCCGCCTTCGTCACTGGCAAGACCGCGATGAACGGCCCTGCTGCGGATGCGGAAGGACGCTGCTTGCAGCAGACAGCCCGCTTTCCACAGGCGATCGACGGACCGCGCTGGAACGGCTGGGGCGTCGATACCAGCAACAGCCGCTTTCAGCCGACCGAGATGGCGGGCCTGTCCGCCGAGCAGGTGCCGCGGCTGCGGTTGAAATGGGCCTATGCCTTCCCGGGAGCCTCGCTGTCCTTTGCGCCGCCGACGGTCGTGGGCGGTCTGTTGTTCATCGGCGGCACCGATCGCAAGGTACGTGCGCTGGATGCGAAAACCGGCTGCACGCTGTGGACCTTCGCAACCGATGCCGCGGTGCGCGCCGCGATCAGCTTTGCGCCGCTCGCGGGCACCGATCGGTTCGCGATCTTCTTCGGCGACCTCAAGGCCAATGCCTACGCCGTGAATGCCCTGACCGGCGCGCTGATCTGGAAGGTGAAGGTCGAAGAGCATCCGGCAGCGCGGATCACCGGCGCGCCGACACTCCATTCGGGTGTGCTCTATGTGCCGGTGTCCTCGATCGAGGAGGTCGCCGGCTCGCAGCCGAGCTACGAATGCTGCACCTTCCGCGGCAGCGTGGTGGCGCTTGACGCTGCGACCGGCAAGACGGGGTGGCAGGCCTACACGATCCCCGAGGTGCCGCACCCGACCGAGAAGAATGCCAAGGGCACGCAGTTGTTCGGTCCCTCCGGCGCTTCGGTCTGGTCGGCACCGACGATCGATGCGAAGCGCAACGCCGTCTATGTCGCGACCAGCAATTCCTATTCGAATCCGCCGTCCGCAACCGCCGATGCGATCCTCGCCCTGGATATCGCGACGGGGAAGCTGCTGTGGAAGCAGCAGGCGACGCCGAAGGATGCCTACATCGTGGCCTGCTACGGCGCGGACAAGACCAACTGTCCCGAGGATCACGGGCCCGACCATGATTTCGGCCAGTCGCCGATCCTGGTGAATCTGCACGACGGCAAGCGCCTGCTCGTGATCGCGCAAAAGTCCGGCGTCGTGCATGCGCTCGACCCCGATGATGGCGGCAAGATCCTGTGGCAGACGCGGGTCGGGAAGGGCGGCGCGCTCGGCGGCAGCGAATGGGGTTCGGCCGCGGACGGGAAGCGCATCTATGTCGCCAACTCCGACGTGCGCTTCCTGCGCGACGGCACCAGGCGTCTCGACTCCACACAGGGCGGTGGCCTGTTCGGCCTCGATCTCGAAACCGGGAAGATCGAGATGGAGGTGCCGCCGGTGCCTTGCGGCGACCGTCCGCAATGCAGCCCGGCGCTCTCGGCGGCGGTCAGCCTGATCCCTGGCGTCGTGTTCTCCGGCAGCGTCAGCGGCTTCCTGCGCGCTTACGCGGCCGCCGACGGCAAGCTCCTTTGGGAGTTCGACACCGCGCAAGACTACACCGCCGTGAACGGCATTCCCGCCTATGGCGGGGCGATCGACGGCCCAGGTCCAGTCATCGCTGATGGCATGCTCTACACCAACTCCGGCTACGGACAATGGAGCGGCGTCCCCGGTAACGTGCTGCTGGCGTTCGAGGTGGGGAAGGAGTGAGGGGAGCTCATTGCGAGCCAACGGGTCCGCGCCAAGCGCGGCCCGATGACAAGGCTCCGCGAAGCAATCCAGACTGTTTCCGCGAAACGCACCTTCGACGACGGGGCGGGACAAAGTCGTAAAGGTGTTTTGCCCGACGGCACAAGGGATTCTTTTTTCCGAAATCAACCCCATGCAAAGTAGAGTTTGCGGCGCCGCTCCGATCGGCAGCACAAGATATTGACGTCCGGACAAGACTCCTGACCGGGCTTGGTCAGCATGACGTGAGCCGCCTGGGTAGAGCGCCTCGCGCAGGACGCATTGCCGATTTTGCTGATGCGGCCGGTGTAATCGGTTTCGCCCGATTGGCACGTCTTCGAGGTGAGATGGGAGTTTTTCCGATGATCGATGCCAGATGCAGTTGCGGTGCTGTTGCGCTTTCGCTTCCAGGGCCATCCAGCCTGGTCGTTGCCTGTCATTGCATGGACTGCCAGCGCCGAACCGGCGCGCCGTTCGGCGTAGGAGCCTTCTACCCTGTTGAGGTCGTCACGATCTCAGGAGCCTCGAAAGAGTATGTTCGCGCCGCCGCAAGCGGCGGCAAGATCCGCAGCTATTTTTGTCCCGACTGCGGCTCAACGGTCTATTGGAAAGCCGACAACCTGCCTGCGATGATCGGCGTTGCCCTTGGCGCAATAGCGGATCCGGAATATCCGGCGCCCTCGAGATCGGTCTTCGAGCAGTCGAAGCACACCTGGGTCGAAATCGATGGTGCTGCCGTCGAGCATTTCCAGCAGAGCAGCGAGCCGAGGAATTCAAACTGAGACGTGCGCCAAAAGCTGGTGCCGGCTGAGGGGATTGAACCCCCGACCTTCGGTTTACAAAACCGCTGCTCTACCGCTGAGCTAAGCCGGCAAAATGTTGATTGATCAATCGCTTGTCGATAGTCCGGATCGAACGTTTTGGCAACCTTGGCCCCAAGTGGGCCCAATGCTCAGCCCCCTGGTCAGGAGGCCGATTCTTCTCGGCTGCCGACTCGTCTCCCTTCCGCGTCCTCTTAGCGTAGACCTCGAGCAGGACGCTAGGGTCATGCCCCAACCTTTTTGCAACCGTATGAACCGGGGTCACCTGATCGAGCAGCCAAGTTCCGTGCGGCGCTGGAACGACTGGCAAATATTCGATTGCGGTAACTTAAAAACAGGAAGAGACTTTGACGGTCGGACCCAACAAGCCCCTACGGCAATCACCGAAGGAGGAGGGAATGACCGCTTATAATTACGGATGGAAGTCGCCCACTGCCGCCCAACGTGAGGCGCAAAGGGTTTTCAAGGAAACCGATGCCAAAGTAGCGATGTCCGAGTACGAACGCATCCAAGCGGCGTTTCATGCAAACCGCGAGAGATTAAAGGCTGAACGACTTGCTCGCGAGGCCGAAGCGGCGGCCCGGAAGCACAAAAACCGGATCACGGCCCACTCTTCGAATGTGCATGGCGGTCAGCGGCACCGCTGATACGAGCATTCAAAATTAAGTCCGGCGCACGCTAAGCGTATCTTTTGCTAATTGGCGGTGCTGCCGCTCTTGGCCTTGGACGACTGCTTCACCGCCGGCTTGGCCGGCGCGGCCGACTTCTTCGACGCATCATCGCCGCGGGCAGTTCCCCACGGATCGACCGGCTTCTGGTCCGGAACATTGTTGAGGGAGCGTTGATAGGCGCGCTCAGCTCGATTGTCGTCCGCCTTCTGCGCCGCCGTCTTCTCCTTGGTCTCTTCACCATATTGCGGAACATGGTCCTGCGCCAGTGCGGGGCCGGCGATCAGGGCAAACATGACGGCGACTGCGATTTTGCGCATTGAGAAACTCCCGGTTCTGCGACGAGCATAACGTCACGCCGATTGCGGCATCAATGCAGCGGAGCGTGAGCCGGGGCGAACATCGTCGGGCCGCCTTGTTCTATCAGCAGGATCAGTGCCTCCGTGGCGGCTTGCCACGCGGGCGCGCCGTGCTTCCCATCGACGTTGTGGCTGCACCTGTAATGCGAGGCGGCGGGGCCAAAGCGCAGCAGGTGGGGAACGCTCAGGCTATTCTCTGGCTCGATCTCGCGTCGGCGAAACAACGTCCCACGACGTCAATCGGTGGCTTGCAACGGACGTCGAAGCGCGATTTTGGTACGAGCAATCCATTCTGAGCGTTGGGCAGTAATCGCGTATTGGGCAGCCTGTCACCCTTAACCGCCCGATTGGTTATCTGATTAACAAATACGTCGGCCTTCGCGCGGACATCCGTCTGAAGGGAATATGCTTGCTGCGCCCCAATTAGACCGGCGAGGCTCACAATACAGGTAACGAAATGTGACGTGAGTGTCTCGATACGCATGATACTGCTCACTTGGCCACTCGCCCCTTAGTTCTGTCGCGAGGAGGTGCCTTGCGGTTCATTGATGAGGTTGCCGGTGTGTACTGGAACGGCGGGTGCCAGAACCCGCGAAGGCCTCTGCGGGCATGAATCAGGCGGCCTTTCGGCCGCCTGATCTGTCGTACTCAACTTGGACCGGCCTACTGGCAGAGGTGCTGGCGGCCGTCTTCTCCCTTGAACCAGGTGCCGGGCCTGCACACGATGCCGTTGCGGGCGGCGTAGCTGTTCCAGTCGCCGTACCAAGCGGGGCCGCCACGATCGTAGCTCGCGTAGGAATTGCCCCAGCCCTGGAACGGTGCGGTAGCGACCGCTGCGGCGGTGCCGACGGCAGCGCCGGCGACCGCGCCAGCCGTGTCGAGCGGCCAGAAGCCTGATTGTGTTCGATCGTTCGGATTCACTTGCCGATAAGCCGAGTGCCGGCGGCGATAGTAGCGGTCGTTGGCCGGATGGCCGGGGCCAAGATTCTGGCAATTCGGATCCTGGAAGAGCCCCGCGCAGCGGGCCGGATCGGTGACCGCCGTCTGTGCCATGGCCGAGCTTGCGAGCATGGTCGCCGCGACCGCGGCGGCCCCGAGGAGTTTGATATTCATGTTGTTGAACTCCCGTTTGGGTTGAACGGGGAGCTAAATACGCAAGTCGGCGGACGTTCCGGTTGCATGCGCCGAATTTCACCCGCAGCCGGTCAAACAGACGTGAGCTGGGCGGACCAGGTCCTCGCGGCGGGACGCGCCCGTTAACGGTTGGTGAGCGCACCTTGCCGCATTTGAGCGGCGCGCAATCCTTGCGCGTTAGGCTTACCGGAAATTGGCCGAACGGCCTTAACACTCTCCGCGCGGTGATCGGATAGGTTGCGGGCCGGATGAACCGGGGCCTCTTCATGCGCGCTTTTGCGCTCGCAGCCTTTCTGATCGGACTGCCCGCGACGGCGCTTGCCGGCGAGGGCTTCGATCTCGTCGTTCCCGGCCGTCCCGGCGTGCCGATCATCATCAACAACATCGACGTGTCTTACGCCGTCGTCGAAGGGACCTGGGGCCTCGGCAAGAATATCCAGGTGCAGCCGACGATCTATGGCGGACGCTATATCCCAGAGCGGCAGCCGCCCGAGGTCGGGCATTATTATCCGACGATGGGCCTGCGGCCCGGCTACGGCCGTCTCGAGGTCGAGCCGCCTGCAAACCGCAAATTGCCGAAGCCGGCCGAGAGCTACTACCGGAGCTGGGGCGCGCAGTCCGCGCCGCTGCCGCCGCAGATGGATATTCCCGCCGATCCGCCGCCGGTGATCCTCGCGCCGGAGATCAACGTCAATCCACAACACCATCGGCCGCGGCCTCACGCGGAAGGACCCGGCAGGCCGCTGAGGTAACGACCAAGCCAACAAAACAAGTTCAAATCCAACGAACGAAAATCGACAGGAGAGAGTAATGCGTCAAATGATTTCGGGACTGGTCGCGGCGGCTGCCGTGATGTTCGTGGGCGCCGCGCCCGCCATGGCCTGCGGCTTTTCGCCGTGCGCGCCGGTTGTGCCGGTCTACACCGGCTGCAACACCGGTTGCGGCAGCTGGGGCTATGGCGCTGGCTATGGCGGCTGGGGCTTTGAGCAGCTCGCCGAGCCGGCCACGCAATACTACTACGTCAACCAGGGCCCGACCTACACCGGCCCCGGCGCCTTCGCGCCGTATCCGACCTATCGCGAGGACGCAGTCGTCGCGCCCGCCAACTACGGTTACGGCTATGGCTATCGCGCCGCCTATCCGTATCAGCGTCCGTACTACCGTCCGTATCGCTACGGCTACGGTCCGCGCTACGGCTACCTGCCGCGCGCGCACTACGGCTACGGCGCGCGCTATGGCTACCGCCCCGCGCCGTACTATTACGGCGGCCGTCGCGTGCTGCGCCGCTACTACTGATCGCCCGATCGGTTGAGTTAGCGAAGCGCCCGTCCGCGTGATGCGGACGGGCGCTTTGTTTTGCTACCGCTTCATCAAGCCCAGCCGGCTGGCGCCGACATAAAGCGAGAGCACGGCGGCGTTGGACACGTTGAGGCTCTTGATCTCGCCGGGCATGTCGAGCCGCGCCACGACGCTGCAGGTCTCGCGCGTCAACTGCCGCAGGCCCTTTCCTTCCGCGCCCAGCACCAGGGCGAGCGGCTCGCGCAGCGCCACCTCGCTGAGGTCCTCGCTGCCTTCGCTGTCGAGGCCGACGGTCTGGAAGCCACGCTCGTTCAGCGCGGTGAGCGCGCGGGCGAGGTTTTGTACGGTCACCATCGGTACGAGCTCGAGCGCGCCGGAGGCGGCCTTGGCCAGCACGCCGGTCGCTTCCGGACTGTGGCGCGCGGTGGTGACGATCGCCTTCACCGCGAACGCCGCGGCCGAGCGCAGGATGGCGCCGACATTGTGGGGATCGGTGATCTGGTCGAGCACCAGCACCATGCCCTGCTGCTCCAACGTCCCGATGTCAGGCGAGGGCAGGGGATCGGCCTCGGCCAGCAGGCCCTGGTGGACGGCGTCGGGCGAGAGCAGGCGGTCGATCTCCTGGGGCCGGACGATCTCAGGGGCGACGCGAGTCTCGATGTTTTCTTCCGCGAGCCGCCGGGCGGCGTTCTCGGTCAGGGTCAGCTTGCGGATCCGCCGGCTGGGGTTTTGCAGCGCCATGGTGACGGTGTGCCAGCCATAGAGGATGACGGGCCCGTCGGCGTGCGAATCACGGTCGCGCCAAGCCGAACGGCCGGGCGATTTTCCCGGCCTGTTAAAGGGCTTAGACCCTCCGCGGGGGCCTTTGGGGACGAATTTTCGATCCTTCATGGGCTCGCTTGTGTCACGGGTTCCGGAATATGGCAATTTGGCCATCCAAAGGGGCGATTTTAGCTGTTCGCCTCGGTTGACTTTGCCCCACCGCATCGCCCATAAACGCGCCCGGCCGCTGCCCCCGATCCTGGGCTGTCGCGGTCTTCACGTCTCCATGGCCGTATTCGGTCCGCCGGCAAGGTCCGGCCCGAAAGTGCTGCCGTCGAGCGGGGGAGTGTCCCGAGTGGCAAAGGGAGCTGACTGTAAATCAGCCGCCTCATGGCTTCGCAGGTTCGAGTCCTGCCTCCCCCACCAGCCTTCGCTCGCTTCGCGAGCTACGGCTCGGCAAGCCAGCGCAGATGGCGATAGCGCGAAGCTAGCGAAGGCTGCCGCGCCGTAGCCCGCAGGGCGTAGGCGGGCTGTCGAAGCGATCAGGATGCCGCTATCATCCCCCATGTAGATTTGGAAGCTTCGCGCGATCACCGGAGGATGCGCGCATGTTCTATGTGTACATTCTCAGGAGCAAAAGCGATCCCGATCGCTACTACATCGGTCTCACGTCCGATCTTCGTGCGCGTCTCAAGAAGCACAACGCCGGTGAGGTCTCGCATACCTCGAAGTTCACGCCCTGGGAGCTCAAAACGTATATCGCGTTCTCGGAAGAGCAGCAGGCCATCGCTTTCGAGAAATATCTGAAATCAGCTTCCGGGCGCGCGTTTGCCAAGAAGCGGCTCTAAGCCTGCTACATCGAGGCCGTCGCTTAAACGGACTGCCGCCTCACCCCATCATCTCCCTGACCATCGGCACCACCTTGCGCCCATAGAGCTCGATGCTCCGCATCAGTCTGTCGTGCGGCAGGGGACCGGCCGAATACTTCAGCTGGAAGCGTGTGATGCTGAGCGCCTTTGCGGTCGCTGCGATCTTTCGCGCGACCGTCTCGGGTGAGCCGACATAGAGCGAACCGTGCTCGGCCTCGCTCACGAACTCGTCGCGGCCCATCGGCGGCCAGCCGCGCTCCTTGCCGATGCGGTCGCGCATGGCCTTGTAGTCGGGCCACAGCTCTTCGCGCGCCTTTTCATCGGTCTCGGCGACATAGCCGGGCGAATGCACGCCGACCGGCTTTGCCGGGCGGCCGAATTCCTTGAAGGCGCGGTGATAGAGCTCGACATAAGGAGCGAACCGCGTGGGATCACCGCCGATGATCGCGAGCATCAGGGGCAGATCGTAATGCGCGGCGCGCACCACCGATTGCGGGCTGCCGCCGACGCCGATCCAGGTTTTGAGCTGGCCGTTCTCGACCGGCGGATAGACGAGTTGATCCCTTAGCGGCGGACGCAGCTTGCCTTCCCAGGTCACCGGCTTCTGCGACAAGAGCGCTGCGAACAGGTCGAGCTTCTCCTCGAACAGGGCCTCGTAAGCGCGCAGGTCGAAGCCGAAAAGGGGAAAGGATTCGGTGAAGGAGCCGCGGCCGAGGATCACCTCGGCGCGCCCGTTGGAGAGCGCGTCCAATGTCGCAAAGCGCTGGAAGACGCGGATGGGATCGTCCGAGCTCAGGACCGTCACGGCCGAGCCGAGATGGATCCGCTTGGTGCGCGCCGCGATCGCGGCGAGCACGGTCTCGGGCGAGGAGATCGCGAAATCGGCGCGGTGATGCTCGCCGAGGCCGATGAAATCGAGGCCGAGCTCGTCGGCCAGCACCGCCTCGTCGACGACATTGCGGATCACCTGCGCGTGCGAAAGCATGGTGTCCGAGGCATCCTTGGTGACGTCGCCAAACGTATCCAGTCCGAATTGAAGCGGTGCGGTCATCGATCAGGTCTCTGCGGGGAGGATCGTCGAGACTTAATGGATGGCCGCGGCGTCACAAGGTCGCTTTTCGGAAATGCTCGGTTTCCGTTTGTTCGATGCCGGCCTACCGCCACATCCCGCGCATTCGCGCGCCGATGTCGATCTTCGGGCCCTGCGCGGCGGTGCGCGCGGTGCCGGCAGCGGCCTTCGGCCAGGCGGCGCGCTCGAACAGGTGGACCAGCGATTCCGGGATGAAGCGGGTGCGCGAGGCGTAGACATGGCGGTCGCCCTTGGCGGCCTGGCCGTGGGTGAAGAAGCGCTGCGGCACGACGAGGTGCAGATCGTCCTTGGCGCGCGTCATCGCGACATAGAGCAGGCGGCGCTCTTCCTCGATCTCGGCGCTGGTGCCGGCGCCGAGATCGGACGGCATGCAGCCGTCGACGACGTTGAGCACGAACACCGACTTCCACTCCTGGCCCTTGGCCGAATGGATGGTGGAGAGGATCAAATAGTCCTCATCGCGCAAGGGCGGGCCGGATTTGTCGCTGGTCGCATCCGGCGGATCGAGCGTGAGCTCGGTCAGGAATTTCTCGCGCGATGCGTAGCCGCTCGCGATCTGCTCGAGCTGCATGAGATCGGCGCGGCGGGTCTCGGAATCCTCGTGGATGCGATCAAGATGCGGCTCGTACCAGAGCCGCACGCGCTCCAGATCCGCCGGCCATTCTGAATAGCGCAGGTTTTCGATCGTGCGGACGAAGTCGGTCCAGTCCGCGCCGGTGCGCGGCGGCACCGGGAGCTGACCGAGCGCGTGGAGCGGGTCGGTGCTCTCCGCCATCTGGTCGAGCACGCGCTGCGCGGTTGCGGGGCCGATGCCCGGCAAGAGATGCAGGATGCGGAAGCCCGCGACGCGGTCGCGCGGATTTTCGGCAAAGCGCAGCAGCGCCAGCACGTCCTTGACGTGCGCGGCATCGAGGAATTTCAGCCCACCGAACTTGACGAAGGGAATGTTGCGGCGGGTCAGCTCGATCTCGAGCGGGCCCGAATGCGAGGACGTGCGAAACAAGACCGCCTGGTGCTTGAGCAGCGCGCCTTGCTCGCGGTTGGCCAGCACCTGTTCGACGATGTAGCGCGCCTGGTCGGCCTCGTCGTGCACGGTGACGAGTTGCGGCTTCTGTGACGAGGTGCGGTCGGTCCAGAGGTTCTTGGTGAAGCGCTCGCGCGCAAGGCCGATGACGCCGTTCGCCGCCGACAGCACGGCCTGCGTCGAGCGGTAGTTGCGGTCAAGCGTGATCATTTCCGCGCGCGGTGAGAAGCTCTGCGGAAACTCCAGAATGTTGCGTACGGTGGCGGCGCGGAACGAATAGATCGACTGCGCGTCGTCGCCGACGACGGTGAGCCCGCGGCCATCGGGCTTCAACGCCAGGAGGATCGAGGATTGCAGGCGGTTGGTGTCCTGATATTCGTCGACCAGCACGTGATCGAAGCGGCCGCCGATCTCTTCGGCGATCAGCGCATCGCTCATCATCTGCGACCAGTAGAGCAGGAGGTCGTCGTAATCGAGCACGTGCTGGGCCTGCTTGGCCTCGACATAGGCGGCGAACAGGCCTTTCAGCTCAGCGGCCCAGCCTGCGCACCAGGGATAGTGGTGGCCGAGCACTTTCTCGATCTCCATCTCCGCATTGACGCAGCGGGAATAGATCGACAGGCATGTGCCTTTTGCGGGAAAGCGGCTCTCGGTCTTCGACAGGCCGCGCTCGTGCCTTACCAGGTTCATCAGGTCCGCGGAATCCTCGCGGTCGTGGATGGTGAAGGCGGGATCGACGCCGATCCGCTCGGCATATTCGCGCAGGAGGCGCGCGCCGATGCCGTGGAAGGTGCCAGCCCAGGTCAAGGCGTCGCGCATGATCGCGGCGTTGTTTTCGCCGAGCACTTTTCGTGCGATGCGTTCGACGCGGCCGGCCATCTCAGCCGCCGCGCGGCGCGAAAACGTCATCAGCAGGATGCGGCGCGGATCGGCGCCGGCGACGATCAGATGCGCCACGCGGTGGGCCAGCGTATTGGTCTTGCCGGAACCGGCACCGGCGATGACGAGCAGGGGGCTGCCCACGGTCGCGCCATCGGCCACGCCATGCTCGACGGCGCGGCGCTGCTCCGCATTGAGCGTGTCCAGATATGTCGCCACGAATCGCCCCGGTGAAAGCCCCAGACTCGGCGATCCCGCTGCGAATCGCAATGCGGCTGGACGGAACCGGTTTTAAGACCTAGGGAAAAGCAGGCGAAAGTTCCAGCTCGAAAAGCGCGCCCCCGAAATGACCGAGCTCAAGCCCGACCAGTTCGAGATGCGGCGGCTGGAGTCGCTCAGCAACACCATTTTCGGCGTCGCCATGACGCTATTGGCCTACGATCTCCCCAAGGCAGCGGTCTTCACCAGCGCCCCCGGCTGGAGCGATCTTGTCCATGCCTATTCCGGCAAGCTGGCCGGTTTTGTGCTCAGCTTCATCATCGCCGGCCTGTTCTGGATCAGCCATCACCGGCGGCTCGCGCGTCAGCCGGTGGGCAGCCGCGGCATGGTGATTCTCAATCTGCTTTTCCTGCTCTCGATCGTGCTGCTGCCGGTGACCAACGGCCTCTACACCAATTACGGGACGAGCAGTGCGGTCGCCGTGCTCTATGGCCTGCATCTGACCGCGATCGCCGGTCTCAATACCTGGCTGTGGTGGACGATCTTGCGCCGCTGGCGCCGCGAGATCATGGCCTCGCTGTTTCCGCTGCTGGTGTTCATCCCGGGCACGATCGTTGCGGCATTCGCGCCGCGCGTCGCGCCCTTCGTCTGGTTCATCGCTTTCGGCGGGCTCCTGATCCGGCGCTTCTATGCCGCGCCCGCTGAGCAGGATCCGTAGCCGTCGGATCACCCTGGTGTCGCCCCGAACCCATCGGCTGGCACGTAAAGCTTGACCGGGCGGATTTCGTAGACCGCGGTCGGATTGACCTGGCGCAGCGTCCACGCAGCCGCGATCGCCTCATCATCAGTGTCGAATTCCATGAGATGAAAGCCCAGCAGCTGCTCCTTGGTCTCGGCAAACGGGCCGTCCAGCACCATGCCGGCGCCGGGGCCACGCAATGTGCGGGCCTTTCGGGTCTCATCCAGTCGGGCGGCCGGCCCAAGATGCCCGCTTGCCCTCATGCGCGCCTGAACCTCCAGGACTTTGGTCACGACTGCGGTGTCCTCCTCAGGCGTCCACGACAAAATCTCGTCTTCCACGTGATAGGCCAGGATGGCGTAAAGCATCTTCACCTCGCTTTTTTTGAGCTCGCAGTTCGAAGG
Organism: Bradyrhizobium sp. Cp5.3; assembly: GCF_000426265.1. Lineage (NCBI taxonomy): Bacteria > Pseudomonadati > Pseudomonadota > Alphaproteobacteria > Hyphomicrobiales > Nitrobacteraceae > Bradyrhizobium > Bradyrhizobium sp. Cp5.3. The sequence continues at coordinate 85,087 of NZ_AUFA01000026.1, forward strand.
ACGTATCATCGCCGCCGATACCGACAACCCCGGACACTAAAATATTGCGTTGCCTAGGTGCGGCGAAACCGTCCTGAAACCCGATTGCGGCCTTGCGGCGTGAACGCCGCCGGAAGCGGCCGCGACTGATGACCACAAAGAACACTGTCAATGCTGGAGGCGGCAATGTCGGGTCAGACCATCAGGATCATCTGCGACGCGCGGCGGGCGGGACAATCGGAGCCGGCCGATCCGCACGACCGGGCCGGCCATCACCGCTATTACGGCAGCTCCGCCGAAAATGGTGGGGAGCGGATCGTCGAAAGCCGTGGCGGAAAGCGCCCGCGTCCGCTCAATATCTGCGGCTTCTGAGCCGGCGCCTTCACGGCGCGCTCAGGACCTGCCTGACGAGGGCCTCGCGCAGCGATGCCAATTCACCGCTCGCTTCCATCTGCCCGATCACCTTTCCGACTTTCGGCACGAGATCGCGATGGCGCTCGTGCAGATGGTGGTAGATGTTGATGCGCTCGAGCGGTGGGGAAAGCGGATATATCCGGGACTGCAGATTGAGCTTCCGGACCGCGACCAGTCCGCTGAAGAGGTCGGTGACCATCACGTCGAAACGGTCGGCATCGAGCATCCTGACCATGTTCTCGAGGCTCGTGGTCGCGGTGACGCGGCTCATGCCGCGCGTGCCGGCCTCCGATGAGCCGACGCCGCGCACGATGCCGATGCTGTAGTCCCTGATCGAATTCCAGCCATCGACGTCGAAATGGAGTTTCGCGGTGAAGACCGCGGGCTCGATGTAGTTGATCGCAGGCGTGACCTGGATCAGCGTCGGGTAGTCGCGCGAGAGCGTTCCGATCCGCTGGATCTCGCCGTCGACCTCGCCGGCGCTCGACAGCGCAAGCGCCCGCTTGCCAGGAACGTCCTCGAACTCGAGCTTGATGTTCAGCTTTGCGTAGACGGCCCGCAGCATCTCGCCGCCGACATATTGGTCGGGGATGTCGGCAATGCGTGCCAGCCGGATGACCTGCTGCGCCTGCGATGGGCCGGCTGCGATGAGCGACAGGCAGACGACGACTATCCGCCACATGACGCGCCTCCCTGGTCGCCCATTGCTACGACTGGATTCGGAGGCCCTCGCGCAATCCACCGCAGATCGTGCGCATGCAGGGCCACAACGTCCGCTGTTCGCCCGTCGGCGGAGACGTCTCCGGAGTTTAACCGATGTCATTCCAGCACGCGAGGTGGTAGTTTGTGCCGAAATCCCGATGCTGGGCGCAAGATGATCGCGCCGATTTCAAATCGCCCATGGCCGCGGAAGATAGCAGCCGACAGGATGGCTGTACGCGTCGGGTGCTGAAGGAGAGTCTCAACCGTCGATTTGCTCGACGCTGCGACCGGCATGCTGGAGCAGGGTGTCGCCATTCCGGGGAAGTGGTGCATGGGCAACGCAGGTGACGAGGAATCCGGGCGCAGCCGTGACATCGCGCCGGCGGCCGCGAAACAACATCTGAACGGCATCGGCGCTGCGATCGCGCCGCCGATGTTTGCGGCGCTCTTGTCGCGGATGTTCAACTGGTCGCGCAGTGGCGTCGGGCCCCGCCTGCTTGCCGCCGTGCTGCTGTTCAGCTCGATCGTGACGCTTACATTGACCGCGCTTCAGCTCTATCTGGACTACGATCGCGAGATCGGTGTCATCCAGACACGGCTCGATGAGATCGGCCGCAGCTACACGGAAAGCATCGGCGAGAGCTTGTGGAATCTCGACCAGAACCAGCTCAAGCTCCAGCTTGACGGTATCATGCGGCTGCCCGACATCCGCGCTGTCGAGGTCCGCGAGATCGCCGATCGCCCTAATCCCATCCATGTCTCGGTCGGGGAGCGAAGCACCCGCTCGGTCGTGACCCGGGACTATCCGCTGAACTACACCGCGCAAGGCACCGTGCGTCCCATCGGCCAGCTCCACGTCGAGGCCACGCTGAGCGACGTCTATCAGCAATTGCTGAACCGGGCCCTGATCATTCTGGCAAGTCAGGCTGCAAAGACGTTCCTGGTTTCCCTGTTCATCATCTACATGGTCCATCTTCTGGTGACGCGGCACCTCGTCGCCATCGCCGAGTTCGTCAGCAAATACAGTCTCGCACGGCCGCCGCCGCCTTTGCAGCTCGAGCGTCGACCGCCTTACGACGCCGACGAGCTGGACAAGGTGATCGACGCCTTCCACGCCATGTGCGCAAACCTCGAACAGGCCTATGGCGATTTGCGCGAGGCCAATGCGAGTCTCGAGCGCGATCTGGAGATCCGCCGGCGTGCCGAAGAGGACGCGCGCGCGAGCGAGCAGCGCTTCCGCGACTATGCCGAGACTGCGTCCGACTGGTTCTGGGAAACCGGACCGGACCACGTGTTCACCTACATCTCGGATCGGGTCGGCACCTTCGGCATGGACCGCAAGGCTCTGATCGGCAGGCGCCGGTGCGATGCCGCCTACGACCGCGATACCGAGCCGCAGAAATGGCGCGAGCATATGGCGACGCTCGACCGCCACGAGCCGTTCCGGAAGTTCGAGTATCGTGGCCGCGATGTCGCCGGGCGCGTGCGCCATTTCAGCGTCAATGGCCAGCCGATCTTCGCCGCGGACGGCCGCTTCATGGGCTATCGCGGTTCGGCCACCGACCTCACCGAGCAACACGAGACCGAGGAGCGGCTGCGCCAATCCCAGAAGATGGACGCGATCGGCCAGCTCACCGGCGGCGTCGCGCATGACTTCAACAACGTGCTCACGGTCATCACCGGCACCATCGAGATCATCCAGGAGGGTCTTCAAGACAGGCCCGAGCTTGCCGCGATCGCGCAGCTCATCGACGATGCGGCCTCGCGTGGCGCGGAAATCACCTCGCAGCTCCTGACCTTCGCGCGCCGGCAGCCGCTGGAGCCGCGCGAGATCGACGTTAACGGCCTCGTGGTCGAGACGGCGAAGCTGTTGAAGCCGATCCTGGGCGAGCATATCGAGATCGTGACCCGGCTCGCCGAGGACGCATGGTCCGCGATGGCTGATCCGTCGCAGCTCTCGTCCGCGATCGTCAATCTCGCCGTCAATGCCCGCGACGCGATGCCGGGTGGGGGCAAGCTCATGCTCGAGACCGCGAACCGCGAATTTGACGGCACGGGCAGTGTCAGCGAGGTCACGCGCGGCGCCTTCGTGATGATCGCGGTGACCGACACCGGCCACGGCATCCCGGCGGACATCCGCGACCGTGTGTTCGAGCCGTTCTTCACCACCAAGGGCGTCGGTCGCGGCACCGGCCTGGGCCTCAGCATGGTCTACGGCTTTGCCCGGCAGACCGGCGGCACCGTCGCCATCGAGAGCGAGGAGGGCCGTGGCACGGTGGTGCGGTTGTTCCTGCCACGATCGGAGGGGGAGGCATCTACCAGAACGGAGCCCGTGCAGGCGCTCGCGGCGGCACGGGGCCACGAGACGATTCTCGTGGTCGAGGACGATCCGCTGGTGCAGGGCTATGTCATCGCCCAGCTCGGCAGCCTCGGCTATCGCACGCTTGTCGCCGCCGACGGCGCGACCGCGCTCGAGCTGGTCGACCAGGGCGCCAAATTCGATCTCCTGTTCACCGACATCATCATGCCCGGCGGCATGAACGGCCGGGAACTGGCTGAAGCCGTCCGGCTCCGCCGCCCCGGGGTGAGGGTGCTCTACACCTCCGGCTACACCGACGACACCATCGTCCATGAGGGACATCTCGACCCCGGCGTGGCGCTGCTCCAGAAGCCATATCGGAAGTCGGAGCTGTCCCAGAAGATTCGTGAGACGCTTGCGGGCGAGCCGCCGGCCTGAGCGGCACACACGCCATCAACGAAAAAGGCGCGGCGGGAAGTAGCCCGTCGCGCCCGATTTCTTGTCTCGCTGGTCCAGGGCTGAGACCGCCCCGTGGCCAAGCCTTTGGTCAAAGCTTAGCGGGCGACCCCAGCGAGGTGACAGCGCTTGAGATAAGACACTGGATCACCTCCTTTCGTTGGTTTCGGGAGACTTCAATATAGGCGGCAAGGGCACCCCTGTTAAGGGGAGGCCGGTCGGGGCCGGAACAAGGCCTGTTCGCAAGCCCGGAAAGACGTCTCCACGGCAGTTGAGACCGCCGCCCGGCCGTGTTAGGGAGCCCCTGACGCGGGTGTAGCTCAATGGTAGAGCAGCAGCCTTCCAAGCTGAATACGAGGGTTCGATTCCCTTCACCCGCTCCAATCTTTTCAATAGCTTGAGCTGTCAAGAAGCTTTCATTCTGACAAGCCACGCATTCTCATTCTGACAAATGTTCACTTTCCCTTCGCTTGCTCAGCTTGCCGCGCGCGACGCTTGAGGCGCTTCATTTGCGCTTCCTGCTTGGCCTCATCGTCGTCATGAAGATAGTGCGCCATGGCCGCAGTCGACGACCACTGACCTTTCTGCATCAGCTGCGTTTCCGTTAGTCCGGAGGCGCTCGCCTCTGTAGTGCCGCCGTGACGACCGAACGAAGTGAAGGTCAACTCGGGACGCAAGCCCGCGGCAAGAATGATCTTCTTGGAAATGCGTTGGACTTGGGTCAGCATCTCTCCTTTGCCAAACCAAGGCAGACTGCTGCCGTCACGCCGCAACATCAGTCCCCCCGTCGGACGCAGTTCTTTGATTGCGTCCAACTCGGCCATCAGCAACGGATACAGCGCTTTGCTCTTGACGTTGAACAATGGCTCCCAGGAGCCCGTACTCGTTTTGTAGTTGATAACGTAGACGTGGTTTGGCCGGCTCGGAGGACGGTAGTGGTCGGCCGTGAAGCGGATGAAGATATGTGCTTCGCGCTGAAGCAACTCCCAGCCGATCAAAGCCCCAGTGGCGAGAGAGGGATAACCCATCTCGATCGCTTTGGCGCGGAAAGCCGTGAGCTCTGAAAAAGTCGCATGCGGCGTTTCGCGCGAAGTCGATTGCAGGCCCATTTTTTCGAAAGGATTCCGCGGCGGAAACAAGCCTGGATGTGCTCGCGAAATTGTATTCCAGGCGCCCCGGGCGGTTTTCATCGCGTGATTGACAGTCGTGCGACGTTCGACCTTCTTACCTTTCACCTCTTTGAACAGGAGTTTTTCGAAGAGCTGATCGACAAACGCTGTGTCGATACTTGACACGCGTCTCGTCCCCAATCGCCGGCCATCTTGCAAGATGTATTCGCAAATCATCTTGATGCCGGTCTCATGAACGCGACACTGGCCGGGGCTCAAAGGCTGAAGTCGCTTGGCTGTTTTCTGAGACCAGGTCTGACGGTACAGGTGAAACATCCAATCCAGTGTGCCAACAACGACTCCAATCCCGATCGGATTGGCGTCCTCACCTCCAGTGCGCCAACTATCAAAACAAGGAAGCAGTATCTTCTCAGCCCGGGTAGTCGCGCGCTCGTAGTCGGTGCCAAGCGCTTCGTTTGCAATCGAGCACCCCCTCTTGCGAGCCCAGGTCGGAATGTTGAAAAAGTAGCCGAAGTCTCCGTCTTTCAGACGCTTTCGAAGAGTGTAGCGGGGGAGCGGCAACGCGGATCGTCCAAGCCTTGTCACAACAATTTCCTCGACACCTCGGGATCATCCTCGGGATCGATTGGAATCGATGTGCCGTCCTTTATCAACACTGAAATACGACCGTCGGGCCAAATCTCTACGCGGGCGATTCTGCCTCCGCCGTTGAGGACACCTCTTATGGCCCGTTTGACGTCGGCTTCGGTGAATCTGGTTTTCGACATCCGGGCCAGCGATTGCGAGTCGAAGTCCAAGTCTCTTGAACGATTCATTCAACCACAGTGCCAATGGCGTCTCTACTGAAAGCAAAGAAGATTTGGACCATCTTCGGATAGCTGAAAGACCCGCACGGTCAACATCCGCCAAGAAAATCGAAGGAAGAGAAGGTGATCATATTTCGTTGACGGCGGTTCGCTGGCTATAGCCGCGCGACAGCTGAGAGTTTCCAGACGGCAACTGAGCGTGTGCACTCCCTGTTTCGTGTGCGCTACGTGTGCACCGCGAGGTCAAAACGGGTACAAACGTGTGCAATTTCGGCTAGTTTGGAGTGCATAGGTTCTTGCCCCATCCTGTTGAGAGGGTGGAGTAAAGCATTGAAATCGCAAGACTAGTTCTGTTCTTTGGCTCCAATGATGGATTGGACCGAGAGTTCAAGTTTTACAAAGGCTTAGAAGCCAGCGTGTGCACGACGTGTGCACCGGGAGATCAAGAAAAATCTATCATCAGCAAGCGTGGGCGGTCTCTCTTAAAGCGATGCACCTATTTGGGGCTGGTTGACTTGACGGCAGTCATCGCCACCAACTGAGATCGCTGCTCGGTTGATCGCGCATGATGTCGCGGTTGCTTGCCGGCGAGATGTCGAATCGATAATTGCACCTCAAGAGGGGCCTGATACCAGCATGGATTTGCGCCATCAATTCGAAGCGTTACTCGCAAGAGCCGAAACGATGTTTGGCCCTCGTAACACTTCGTTCGTTGTCGATCGCATCTACTACGTAGATGACGAGAGCGTACCCAACAGGCTAGTGTACCCAGCCCGCGGTCACGTCGATATCCAGCTCACGAAGTCAGCGAGGGGCGACGTTGACAGGACCCTGGTGCAGTTGTCACATGAGACGGTGCATACACTCTGGCCGATCGGCGTCGACGGGACGCTCGTGATTGAAGAAGGGGCCGCCACCTACTTCAGCATGGTGGCTCCAGTCTACATTGACACTACGTACCCCGATCGTCTCAGGGAGGGCCTGACAGGCATCTATAGTTCCTGGCTGGCAGCAGAACGGGACGTAAGGGCGCTGCTCTCTTTCAATCCCGCAGCCATCCGTGACGCCCGACGGGCTCGGAGTTTTTGTGAGATTAGCGCAGAGGACCTTGTGGCCGTCGGTTGTGAATCTGACGTTGCCCAGCGACTCGTCGCAAAGTTCGCTTTAAGCCATCCTGATCCAAGTGCATGAACAGGTTGCCTGATTCCGAAGTTCTGATCCGCCGGGACGAAGTCGTTCGTATTCATCTCGACCGTCTCCAGGAGCTTGTTGAGGCGCCCCGGCCAGATGTGCCGCATGCCGTACAGGCCAGCCTCTCTCTCCGTTTCCTGTTTGACGGAAACTTGAATCGTGTGGCTCATGGCTATCAGCATTCGCTGATGATACCGGCTCCCGATACAGCGGGCGTGCCGATCAGGGAGGCCCTGTTTTTCGCCTGTGGGGGTTATCGGCTTGGCGGCAGGTCCTTTCTTCCAGCCTACAGTTATCGTGAGCCAGGGCTGAAGAGTCCGTTCAGGACACAGTTCGAGCAGCAGGTGGCCGCGTCACCACGCAAACACGCGTTCAGGGATTTTAAACTGACGAAGTTTACGGCGCTGCCTTGTCTCGGGTTGTTGGGCAAGGTTCTAGGCCGCGAGGAGACGGTGCGATACGTGGCAAACAAATGCGGCGGCGCCCATCATTCCGACGATACGAACAGCTTTGATGAAATCGAGCAACGTCTGACCGATGTTGGTCATGCGCTGCATGCCAGCGGAGTATCTGCTGTCTTTCTGGAAACGCTCGGAACGGCTGCCTTACTCATGGCGGCTCCTGCTGTACAGGACCTTAGGTCGATTCTCGCAGCCTCAACTCAGGTTTCGGTCGGCGAGTAGATGCCATCGGGATATGGCAGCCTACCGTTTACCTCGCGGAGGGTGTTCAGGTAGGCCCTCAGCGCATCATTGAATTCCTTGGTGGTGCCGATGTTCTTGTTTTTGAACGCGTGAATTGCATTCCGTCGTTGCTGGACCAGTTCGATGAGCGCAAGGGTCTCCTTGCTCAAGAGGCCCTTATGTTTAAAGTACTTTCTCAGAGGCTCCAGCGTTAAGCCATCCGGCTCAAGTATCTCGTTCTTTTTCTTGTTGAACACGTCCGCTTTCTTGAGGTTATCAACATCAGCAGCATAGTCCTTGTACCATACAGACAGAAACGTCTTTAGCGTTCCTTCGATCAGGCTGCCAAGATTTGTCCGCGCCAGAATGAGCTCCCCGGGCGTGAGAGGGGGATGTCCCGATCGCTGTTGAACTAGGTCGGGCCGACGTTGCCGGAATGAATGTTACGCGGCCCTCGTGACGTGGGCAACGGGGTTGATCGTCATGCGATTGTGGCGAGCTTGAAGAGCCGCACGCAGAACCGACAATTGCTTATGCGCCTTCAATCGTCGGAAGCCCTTGTTGGCCTCGATCATGCCGGCCGCGACCCATCGCAAGGCCATACCGGCATCCCGCCAGCGTTTGACGTTGCGCGTGACGCGGCGAATGGTGCCCATCATGTTCTCGGCGATGTTGGTACAGGCGAGCGATCGACGAAGCTCCTTCGGCAACTTCAACCGGACGACAGTCAGGATTTC
>NZ_AUFA01000027.1:0-91804 GCF_000426265.1 Bradyrhizobium sp. Cp5.3
CGCTCGCCTGTACCAACATCGCCGAGAACATGATGGGCACCATTCGCCGCGTCACGCGCAACGTCAAACGCTGGCGGGATGCCGGTATGGCCTTGCGATGGGTCGCGGCCGGCATGATCGAGGCCAACAAGGGCTTCCGACGATTGAAGGCGCATAAGCAATTGTCGGTTCTGCGTGCGGCTCTTCAAGCTCGCCACAATCGCATGACGATCAACCCCGTTGCCCACGTCACGAGGGCCGCGTAACATTCATTCCGGCAACGTCGGCCCGACCTAGTTCAACAGCGATCGGGACATCCCCGCGCGGGCGGGTGGTGTTTTCTGCCGCCATCGACGGCGCGGTCTACGCGAAGCACGGAACGCAAATCGACACAAGGCTGCTTGTGATCGACAAGCTGCCCGCCGCAGATCCGAAAGTCTTTGCCGCTTCGCCGGGCATGGCGGGCGATGTCGTCACCTTGCTTGACTGGGTGAGCCAGCATGTGCCTCCGAGGTTGCCCATTACGGCCCAGGCCGTGGTCGACGTCGTCAGGCGCCCTGCGATGTCACGATCGCTCGGCACCTTTGCACCACGCCTATCGTCCACTTTAGGAACCGCAGCACCAGAAGGTGCAGCACTTACGTATGAGACGGTCGAATGGTCGCCGCCGGAAGGCGCCCGACTCTCCGATGCGCTTTACGAGGAATACGGATTGCAGTCGATCCGTATTCCTGGATCGTGCGCACATCCGACCAAGCTCGTGCAGTCCGCGGCGATGGCCTCCGTTGCGCCACCGAAGCCGTCCTATCAGCCGCAGCTTCCTTCCAGTCTGGTGGCAGATGGAGTTCTATCGGACGCCCAGCTCGAGAGCATCATCTACGCCGGCGAGGCGCATGCGGAATTCCTCGCAGGCTCATGGAGGGTCGATGCGACCTTTGATGTCGTGGCGGCCGCGCGCGAGGAAGCAGAAAACGCCGTCCGCTTTCGCCGCGGCTGGTTCTTGGGTGATGGCACCGGCGCGGGCAAGGGACGGCAGGTCGCAGGCATCCTGCTCGACAACTGGCAGAAAGGCCGCCGTCGTGCGGTTTGGATCAGCAAGTCCGACAAGCTGATCGAGGATGCGCAGCGCGACTGGTCCGCGCTCGGCATGGAGCGGCTGCTTGTAACGCCGCTGTCTCGGTTTCGCCAGGGCACGCCGATCCGGCTTTCGGAAGGCGTCCTATTTACCACCTACGCCACGCTGCGCACCGATGAGCGCGGCGAAAAGCTTTCGCGCGTTCGGCAGATCGCCGAATGGTTGGGCTCGGATTTCGACGGAGTGATCGTCTTCGACGAGAGCCACGCCATGCAGAACGCGGTCGGGGCTAAGGGCGAGCGCGGCGACCAGGCCGCGTCCCAGCAGGGGCGTGCGGGGCTACGGCTCCAGCACGCCTTGCCGAATGCCCGCGTCGTCTATGTGTCGGCGACTGGTGCCACGACGGTGCACAATCTCGCTTATGCACAACGGCTGGGATTGTGGGGCGGTGACGATTTCCCGTTCGCCACCCGGGCCGAGTTCGTCGAGGCGATCGAGGAGGGCGGCGTCGCCGCGATGGAGGTGCTGGCGCGCGACCTCAAGGCGCTCGGCCTCTACGCGGCCCGCTCGCTCTCTTACGAGGGCGTTGCCTACGAGCTCGTTGAGCACCAGCTCACGCCGGAGCAGGTTCGCATCTATGACGCCTATGCCGACGCGTTCAGCATCATTCACAACAACCTCGACGCCGCGATGCGGGCCGCCAACATCACCGGCGAGACCGGAACGCTGAACGGACAGGCAAAATCTGCGGCGCGATCGGCTTTCGAAAGCGCCAAGCAGCGCTTCTTCGGCCATCTGCTGACTTCGATGAAGACCCCGTCGCTGATCGGATCGATCGAGCGCGATCTTAAGGCCGGCCACGCCGCCGTCATCCAGATCGTTTCGACAGGCGAGGCGCTGATGGAGCGCCGGCTCGCCGAAATCCCGACCGAGGAGTGGGGCGACGTCCGGGTCGATATCACCCCTCGCGAGTACGTGCTCGACTATCTCGCCCATTCCTTCCCGGTCCAGCTCTACGAGCCCTTCACCGATCAGGAAGGCAACCTCTGCTCCCGGCCTGTCCATCGCGACGGCCAGCCGGTCGAGAGCCGGGAGGCCGTCGCGCGCCGCTACCGCCTCATCGAGAAACTCGCGTCGCTCCCGCCGGTCCCCGGCGCGCTGGACCAGGTTGTCCAGCGCTTCGGCACGGACATGGTCGCCGAGGTGACCGGCCGCTCGCGGCGCATCGTTCGCAAGGCCGACCGGTTGGTGGTCGAAAACCGGGCCGGTTCGGCCAACCTTGCCGAGACCTCGGCTTTCATGGATGACGTCAAGCGAATCCTCGTGTTCTCCGACGCGGGCGGCACGGGCAGGAGCTACCATGCCGAACTGTCGGCGCGGAATCGCCGGCTGCGCGTCCATTATCTGTTCGAGCCCGGCTGGAAGGCGGACGCCGCGATCCAGGGCCTCGGCCGGACCAACCGCACCAACCAGGCGCAGCCGCCGCTCTTTCGTCCCATTGCGACTGATGTGAAGGCCGAAAAGCGGTTCTTAAGCACCATTGCCCGCCGCCTCGACACCTTGGGAGCGATTACGCGCGGCCAGCGCCAGACCGGAGGGCAGGGCCTGTTCCGGCCCGAAGACAATCTCGAAAGCCACTACGGCCGTGATGCGCTGCGTCAGCTCTATACGTTGCTGGCGCGCGGCAAGGTCGAGGGTTGTTCGCTCGAGCGGTTCGAGGAGGCGACCGGCCTAAAGCTCACCGACGCCAACGGGCTCGGGGATGACCTGCCGCCGATCACGACCTTTCTGAACCGGCTGTTGGCACTCACGATCGAGCTTCAGAACATCCTGTTCACTGTCTTCGAGCAGCTCTTGACCGTCCGGATCGAGGGAGCGGTTGCGTCCGGCACCTACGATCTCGGACTGGAGACGCTCCGCGCCGAGAGCTTTGTCGTCACCGACCGGCGGACGATTTACGTCCATCCGGGCACGGGCGCCGAGACCCGGCTGCTCACGATTACCCAGCGCGAGCGCAATCATCCCGTGAGGCTGGATGAGGTTCGCGCTCGTCTGTCCGATCCTTGTGCGGTGATGCTGATCAATGAGCGCTCGGGACGAGCCGCCGTGCAGGTTCCAGCTCCGAGCTTCATGCTTGATGATGGCGAGATTGAGCGCCGCGTCCGCCTGATCCGGCCGATGGAGCAGCACAGCGTTCCCTCAAAAATGATGGCGGAGAGCCATTGGATCGAAGCGGACCGCGAACGCTTTGGCGCCGCCTGGTTGGCGGAGCTTGCCGAGATCCCCGCATTCACGGAAAGCACGATCCAAATTGTGGCAGGCCTACTCCTGCCGATCTGGAAGCGGCTGCCGAACGAGTCGACCCGGGTCTACCGGCTTCAGACCGATGCGGGCGAGCGGATCGTCGGCCGCAAGGTCTCGGCGAGCTGGGTCGCGAATATCCTTTCGGAGGACGCGCCGGCGCTGACGGCGGATGCTGCCTTCGCCGCACTGGTGGAGGGACGGACCGTCCTTGAGCTTGCGGAAGGGCTCCAGCTCCGCCGTGCCCGGGTCATGGGCGCATACCGCATCGAACTGGCGGGCTTTAGCGACACGATGCGCGACCGGCTGCGCACCTACGGCCTCTTTGCGGAGATCATCTCCTGGAAGCTGCGCATGTTCGTGCCCACGGACGCAAGCGGCGTTGCGATCCTGTCGAAGGTGCTCGACTGTTATCCGATCGAGCGCATCAGCGGGCGAGAGGCCGCCTGATGCGCCGCGATGCTTTCGAACTGGCATGCCGTCTCGCGCGCGAGGCCGAGGCGGTGTGCCGCCACTATCTCTCCAATGGCAAGCGGGAGGGGCGGTATTGGCTGGTCGGCGACGTCCATAACACACCGGGGCGTTCGCTGTTCGTGCGGCTCGAGGAATCGCCGCAGAGGCCCGCGGGCAAGTGGACTGATGCGGCGACCGGCCAGCATGGCGATCTCCTCGACATCATCCGGGAATGTCGGGGTTTGCGCGACTTTCGCGAGGTTGCCGAGGAGGCGAGGCGTTTTCTGAAGCTACCTCATGTCGAGCCGGACTTCGTCTCGAAACCCGAGCGTCGAGCCGTGCCAGCCAGATCGCAAGAGGCCGCCCGTCGGCTCTTTGCGATATCCAGCCCAATCGAGGGGACGGTGGTCGAGAACTATCTGCAGCGTCGCGGGATAGCCCTTGTGCACCATGGTGGCAGCCTGCGCTTCCATCCACGCTGCTACTATCGGCCGGACGAGCACCTGCCGACCGAGACCTGGCCCGCGATGATCGCTGGCGTCACGGATCTCGATGGCAGGATCACCGGCGTGCACCGTACCTGGCTCGACCCGAACGGCTTTGATCGCCTTCGTCGCGGCAAGGCACCGATTGATACGCCAAGACGGGCCATGGGCGACCTCCTCGGCAACGCGGTTCGTTTCGGCATGGTGGACGACGTGCTTGCGGCCGGCGAGGGCATCGAGACCATGCTGTCGCTGCGCTACGTGCTGCCGATGATGCCGATGGCCGCTGCACTTTCGGCCAATCACCTTTCGGCGATGCTGCTGCCGTCGGGCCTTCGTCGGCTCTACATCGCCCGCGACGCCGACGCCGCCGGAGATGCGGTCCAGGCCATTCTCACCCAGCGCGCAGAAGACTCCGGCATTGAAGCGATCGCACTGTCGCCTCGGCTCGGCGATTTCAACGAGGATCTGCACATTTTCGGTGGCGATGCCCTGCGGGCAGCCTTGCGGTTTCAGCTCGCACCCGAGGATATCGCCCGTTTCCTGCATGCGTCGACCTCGGCCACGGAGTAAGTCGCAGTCGTTCGATTGCGGCGACAGGTCGATCATAGAAAAGGCGCCAATACCGGACGAGGCCACGACCACGGCCTTCTAAAGGGCGATCGGACGGCAAGCGGAGCGGGCCGGCAATGGCTGCGTCCGGCTATTTTCCGCCGCGCGCCGGTCATGCGAGACACATTGTCGATGTCCGAATGGCGCGCTTTGCATCGCGAAACAAAATAGCCGGCCTTCGCCATCCTCCGCTGCCGCTTCGGCCCGTTCGGGTTCTGGCCCGCTCCGCCCGCCGCCTGAGTGATCGCCACGAAGGCCGCGATGGGCGCGGCCGATCCGGCAAAGGACCTCTTCCCATGACCGACCATGACGACATCGAGCCGCCGCACGCCTCATCTCCGACCGAGCACATCCTCACCGAACTGCAACTCTTCGGCTACCGTCCGTTCGACGACCAGCCCGATGCCAGGCCCCTTCCCGAGAGCAAAATGATCACCGGCGCCGTGGCCGACATCTTCGACGCCCTCGTTGCGACGTTGGGCGACACCCGGCTAGAACCGGATCTTAACGATCTGCTTTGGTCGACCGTCAACCTGTTCCATCGTGCTGTCGGCCGCATTGAACGCCAGCTCGACGATAACGAACAGGCACAGCAGAAGAGCCAGCGTGAGCAGAACGGCTCGGAGGTGCGAACGGTTGAACTGGAGCGCCTGACCGCCGAGGGCATCACGCTCCTCGAGCGTCGCAACTGCCTGGAGCTCTTCCGAGATCTGGCCATCGAGCGCTTTGAGGTCCACAGTAACGCGCCCTGGCGACCCCGGTCGGGATCATTGGTCAATCACCGCACACTGACCGCAGCGATGATCGACTCCCGCGACTTCATCGCCGCCAAGCGCCGCGCCGAGACCGAGGTCATGTTGCCGAAAGGACCGAAGGTCGCGCTCACCGGTGGGCTCGACTTCAACGACCATCAGCTCATCTGGGATCGTCTCGACAAGGTTCATGCCAAGCACCCCGACATGGTCCTGCTCCATGGCGGCTCGCCAAAGGGCGCCGAATTGATCGCCTCCAAATGGGCAAACAATCGCAAGGTGCCACAGATCGCCTTTAAGCCCGATTGGGCGAAACACGTCAAGGCAGCGCCCTTCAAGCGCAACGACGCCATGCTCGAACTTCTGCCGATCGGCGTCATGCACTTCCCCGGCACGGGAATCCAGGACAACCTCGCCGACAAGGCGAAACGGCTCGGCATTCCCGTCTGGAAGTTCGGCGGCGCGTGAGCGCCGTCCTCTCGCTTCAAACGAACGAGGCGGAGTTGCAGGTGCCGCAACTCCGCCCCGTTTCGATATTACGTCAAAGCTGCGCCGCGGTGGTGGTGGAAGGCGCGACCCGTACACCTTTGCACCGGGAGCCACCACCATGCTCACCCTTGGGCTTGTCCTCAACACCGTTGGCATCGGCTTGCTCTGCTGGCTGATCGTTGCGCTGGCGATCTACGCTTTGCCGTTTTTTGTCGCGCTGAACATCGGAGTCTTGGCGCTTCATGGCGGTGCAGGCATCGCCGGCGCCGTTCTTGCCGCAGTGGCCTCTGGCGCGCTGACGCTTGCCGCCGCTCAGTTTGCGCTCGCCTTCAGTCGGTCCCCGACCCTGCGCATCGCGATCGCAACAGCATTCGCCGTTCCGGCCACCGTTGCTGGTTATCATGTGGCGCTCGCCCTGTCGCAGATCGGGGGGCCTTCGCCGGTTTGGCGCGAGGTTTTCGCTTGCCTGGGCGCGGTTTGCATTGGCGGATCGGCTTGGACGCGATTGACGGTTTTCGCAGAGACACGCCGATTGGAGCCGGTCGGGGGTGGCGGAGACTATGTCTCGACGGGTTCTGACCGCCGCATCGCATGAGAGCGAGGCTTCGTCGTCACCATCTGCCGAACAAGCTCGTATTGAGCGCCACCTTGAACCGGGGATCGCCACGATCAGAAGGGGGCGGGACGCGGCCCCTCATCGTGCTTTGACCAAGCCGCGTCACCCACATAGCTGCATGGTAACGCGCGATGCTCTGGATCGTGCTTTTGCCGACGATACCGCCCCTTGCCGCCGATTGTTTCTGTTTCTGCGCCGTACCATTTCAGCCTCTTGTGCAGACCATTCGAGAGACGCCAACTTCTCCCAGAGATTGCGGTTCAGCACGCGGACGCACGTGGCCTCTTTGATGGCTCGATCTGGCCGAAGACCGGCTGCGCCTCGATCGTCTGAGCCGCAACGCCGTTGATGCGACTTTCTTCCCCTGGGCTTACGCCCATTCCTCGCGAGGCAAGAAAGTCGCTTCAACGGCGTCCTCCGCTGCGCTCCGGCCCGAGCCGGGTGCGTCGCCGATCGTCCTCGGCCTTCAGGTCGCCATCGAGGCCGCGGTGGTCGCGGGCTCGAAACACAACAGGAGAAGTGACATGGCTAACATCGGTTCTTTCAAGAAGGTCGGAAGCGATTTCCAGGGCGAGATCATCACCCTGAGCCTGCAAGCCAGGGGCGTCCGCATCGTCGCCGAGACCAACCGCACCAGCGACAACGCTCCGAGCTACCGCGTCTATGTGGGCCGGGCCGAGATCGGTGCGGCCTGGTCGAAGCGCTCGGAAGAGGGCCGCGATTACCTCTCGCTCAAGCTCGACGATCCCTCCTTCACCGCGCCGATCTACGCCAACCTGTTCGACGATGAAGGCGGCGAGGGCTACACCTTGCTCTGGTCGCGGCCGCGCAGGAACGGCGAGTAAGATCGCTCTACCATTACCCCGCTCGCAGAAGCGGGCGGGGTAATGGCATCATATCGAGGAGCTCGCCGCGCTCGGAATCCCGCGCCCGTCGACGACGCCCGACCAATCTCAACTCACCGCCGTGGCACGATTGGAAGCCGCGCTGACGCGCGCGCGATCATCTGACGCAGCGAATACTTTCACCGCCCTGTTCGAGGAGAGCGCCCGATGCGAGGCCGAAGCCGCCGATCGGCGAGCCGCCGCCGGGACGACGCGCGGCCCGCTCGACGGTCGCATTGTCTCGGTCAAGGCTCTCTTCGATGTTGCCGGCACCGTGACGAGCTCGGGTTCCGCCGTCCTGCGCGCTTTGTCTCCCGCCGCTGAAGACTCGCTGGCTGTGAAGCGTTTGCGCGCGGCAGGAGCCGTGATCATCGGCAAGACGCAGATGACCGAATTTGCCTTTTCGGCGCTCGGCACCAACCCGAACGATGGGTGCCAGGCAACCCAGGGACCGCCGGCGCGCTCCGGGAGGATCCTCGTCAGGGGCCGTCGTCTCGGTCGTCGACGGTATGGCCGACATCGCCATCGGCAGCGACACCGGAGGATCGATCCGAATTCCGGCGGCGCTGTCGGGTGCAACTGGCTTCAAGCCGAAAAGCGGCTTCGTGCCGACTGCCGGCGTGTTCTCGCTGTCGTCGAGCCTCGATACCATCGGTCCGATTGCCTCGAGCGTCGCGGACTGCTTCGTGGCTGATCAGGTGCTTTCGGGCGGAGACGTGGCGTCGCGGCCGCAGCTCGCCTCTCCCTACACCTTTCGTCTCACGGTCGCTCGCGGTCGCCTGTTTCACGGTTGCGAGCCGGAGGTGCTTAGCGCGTTTGAGAGTGCCGGCGAGCGGCTTCGATCATGTGGCTTGCAGATCGCGGATGGATCGATCGAGGGGGCCATCGACCATGTCGCTGAGATCGACAAGATCGGCACGTTTCCGTCAATCGAGGTCGGCGCAACGTTGCGCAGTCTCGGCCTATCGAACCTGGACGGGGTCGATCCGAAAACTCGCATTCGTATCGAGGCGGGGGCCGGCATCCTCGGTATCGACTATGTGCGCATGGCGCGGCTCCGGCAAGCCGCCATCCGGTCCTTCGAGCAGTCGTTCGGCAATGATGAGGTCTTCATCCTGCCGACGACGCCGATCCGTGCGCCGCTGCTGTCGTCGGTTGAGGAGGACGCTGCGTTCCATCGGGCCAATGGTCTCGTGCTTCGCAATCCACGGGTCGCCAATTTGCTCGATTGTCCGTCGATCTCGTTGCCGATACCGCTCGACGGTCTTCCCGTCGGCCTGATGCTGATCGGCCGCAGGAATGCCGACCGGCGCTTGCTGGAGATAGCGTCCAGCGTGGAAACGTTGCTGCGAGGGTCTTAGCACGCTACTTAGCTTTCGCCCTGAGGGGCGCCCCGACCTGCGCTCGGGAAATCCGCTCGACATCACTGCCTCGACCCGGTTATCCACGTGCTGGTACTATCGGGCCAACTCACGTTAAGCAGTCACCTTCGAGCAGCCCAATATGATGAAGGATAGACCCAGCCGGTATCGTCGCAAAGGATGCATGCTCGCTCAGTCATCGCATCAACTCAAACAGCTCATTCACCTCGCTCAGCCGCAGCTTGGTGCCGCCTGGCAAGTGCTGCGACAATATGTGTCGCGTGCCGACCGCGATCCGATCACGCTGGTTATCGTCCCGCTCAGCGTGAACGCGCGTACGTCCCGCGCAAACTGGCGGGCGAGGATAGCGGTCCGCGTACGCCGGGCTCCGGCGTGAGCCGGTCGATCGTGGCGATCAGTTCATTACGCCCGAACTGATCGCCTGCTCGCGGAAGGCGCGTCTCTGCAGAGGAAAAACTTACTTGAAGAAACCCCAATGATACGGGTTCTTTGTGCATCCGGGCGAATGCCCCTCGTCAGTTAGTTGTCAGCTGGGCGGTCTATCTCGAAATGCTGCGCCATTGTCGTATCGGAGGTGGATTATGACGGCCATTGGCCGACCTGGTAGATCGCACGGGGCTGCTGGAGCCGAGAGCCCGTGCGGATCGAGCAGTTCAAGTCTTTTCTCTGACGAAGGCAGGCTATCGTTCGATTCCGCCGTGGAACGGATCCGCTCTGGGCGTCAAGATAGAACGGCGACGGTCGCCAGCCAGTCGCCAACTTCGAGTATGGTAGTCACCATTCCCTCGACAGGCGACGAGATCAACGCGGCAAAGCGGCAAATCGACAGCCTGCTTGAGGAGCTTGACGGCTGCCGTAATGCGGCCATGCGAGCGCAGAGCCCGTCGGAGGCGCAAGAGCTGATCGATAAGCTCATCAACGCAGGTTCAAAAGTTCTGAACTACCGCGCTAGCCTGCCTCCGCATCTGGCGCACAGCATTCTGTCCGACGATCACGCTCGCCGACTCCGCGACGAGATGCTCCATGCAGGGGACCAATGCAACACACTGGCCACCCGGACAATCTACGACATGGAGGAGGGCAAGAGGAGTGCGGCCGCCGTGCTCGAACGGATGATCGAATCCAAGGCTCTGCACGACCAGCTGAGCCGAGCGGTTTCCAGTGTGACAAAACGCTATGCGGCCTGTATGGATTGGTGGGGAAAGAAGGCATTGCGCTCGGAAAGGATGCAGTCCGTCTGCGCTGCCAGTTCGAACTTGCCCAGTACAACGGCCGAGATGCGGCAGGCCGAACTGGCCGTACTCCGGCTGCACACCGGCTGGGCACTCAACACGAAGTGCATGCATCTCCAATCGCGGATCGCTCTCGCGCAGGTCATGATTGAACCGCTGGCGAGCACGTTCGAACCAGCTACGAGGGAAATCCTGATGGATGAGAACGGGCGGGTGCGTCTGCTGGGAACCTTCATCCAGGACGTTTTCCCGGCATTCGTCTCGACGGCCGACGCTGTTCTACACAGCAAAGGATGCGCACTCGACCCGGAGCACTGCGCCGTTCTCGAAGGAGTTATGGAGCGCCTTTCGGAATTTGGTTTGGCGTGGCACAACCTCGTTGCCAAGCTAAGCGATGGTGGAATAGATGCGGACCTCCCATTGGAACTGTCGGGCCAGATAGTCGAAGGCGCGTGGGTCACTGCACACGAAATCATGCGCCTCTTGGAACTGCAGCCAAAAACGCCGGCCATCATTGTGCCGCCGTACGACGCTTTGGCGGCGATACCCGCCAATACTATCGGCGAGGGTGTAGTTGCCGAAGGCGCTACAGCGCGTAGGAAAAGGACGCCCAAGCGCATGTGGGCCGTTGGCGGCGGGAGCTCGGCGGCCGGGCGGACCCAGCCACACGAGCCTACGACCGACAAGGTCACGGCTCCAGCAGCCAAGGTTCTCGTGCTCTCGGATCTAGGTACGAAGAAGCTTGTGAGCGCGGAGGAGGCGCAAGCGAGGGCGTCATCGTCGGGGACAGCACACCTGACGATCTGGCAAGCTCCGCGGTCGATCGAGGCAGTGACCCGACTGCTGAAGCGATTGGACGAACTTTTGCAATTCGATCTGCGTAGTCAACAAAGGGTCGTCTCGGAAGCGTCTCACATGAAACCCGAGGACGCCGACCACGTCGTGTACACGGTGGTCGAGCGCCTTCAGAGGCAGGCCGCTGAGATGCAGGCCTGTGTGGGCGCGTTGGAAGAGCCTCGTCGACGCGGCCTACTCACGCCTGCGCAGGTGCCCGAAGTGCACGACAAGATAGTCCGGCTCAAGGTGAGGTGCTCCGAGGCGCAGGGCTTGGCCAAGGCTTTGAACGAGCGAAAGGGCGCGATTAGGATCGATTGCATGAAGACCTACGCCTTTCCGTCGCAGAAGTACCTTGAGCACTTGCGGGCGGCCGAGGAGTTGGCGCCTGCGCATCTACCGCGCGCGTTAAAAGGTGAGCCAGGGGCGCTGTTTGAGATCAAGCTGCAACCCAAGGCGCTGCGCAATGGTGCAATGCCGAGTCCTATGTGGGTGCACATGCATACGACGCGGCCGGTACATGCGTGGCAGTTGGCGACGCTGGATGATGCCGAATTCACCGCTTGCCACGTGAAGTCAAACGTACAGCGCGGCTACAACCGGCAGTGGCAGAACGCTCGGGCTGCGGCCGGCCACGAGAACGTGGTGGTCCACCGTGGCAAGCTCTCGGCTACCTTCTGCAAGTCCTTGTTGACTATAGTGCCTACGCGCCACCCTCGTTATTCGCATGCCGAGGCGGAGCACCGATCGACATAGGCCGCTGGCCTTGGGATGTAGTTAAGGGCGTCTCGCGGTAGCGTGCCGGTCATCGTGACACCGTCAGTCACAACGCCGAAATCCGGAGCCGGCGGCCCCGTGATCACGTCATCCACCTTCAGCAGCCGGTAGGCTGAAACCGTCCGAGACGGAGCACTTTGTCATCAGCGCACGGCCGGTTCTCGCAGCCGCGCAGCCGGCAATGTCATGTGTAAGCGACCGGCATGATGCGAAAGGCTTTGGTCTGAGCCCCTTTCTTCATCCAGCAATGGGGGGAGTCCCGGTGACATTTGAGCCCATCCGACTCGGTGGAGCAACGGGGCGGGGCGCGGAGCCCTCGGCATAGCGCAGCGTCCCGCCCCGTTGCGGCCCAGGATCGCTATGATTGGCGTACGATCGGTGTGAGATTGCCGAGCACACTGTGCGGCCGGGTGTTGTTGTCGTCGTCTTTCCAAGCGGCCAGCATGGCGCGCGCTTGCCCGAGCGAAGTGAACAGCGGCTCATTGGGCAGTTCGTCGCGCAGGCGGGCGTTGAAACTCTCGGCGAAGGCGCTCTGAGGCGGCTTGCCGGGCGCGACGTAGTGCCACTTGATCTTCCCTTCCTGGCTGAAGCGGAGCACCGCCATGCCGGTCAGTTCAGTGCCGTTGTCGGACAGGCACATCGCCGGCGGCCCGCACAGGGCAATGATTACATCGAACCCACGTACGATCCGCAGGCCTGGCAGCGAGATATCAGCGACGAGCGCCAGGCATTCGCGAGTGATGTCGTCGACCACGGCCAGGATGAGGAAACGTCGGCCGTCGGCGAACGCATCCGACAGGAATCGAGGCACCAGCGTTGGTTGGCCCCTTGCGGGATCGAAAGGGGCGCCTAGTCCCGAGCTCCTGTTTGCGTCCGCCACGCCGGCGGACTTGCAGCCGTTCCTCCTGATAGAGACGTCGGAACCTCTCGTGGTTCATGATCAGCACGTCTGTGAAACGACTTGGCTTCATGGTCCATCACCTTCCCAGGTGACGGACTCTATCCCATTTTGGACGAGTTTGCGGGGCTCGGACCAGTGGCGCCATAAGGAGCGGCGTACGGCAAGCCGCACTCGGAGCGCTTCCGTAGGCCGGCTTTAAGTGGCTCCGGGCGGAGTTATTGATGGGCCTTGAAGTCCACCTAGGTCACGAGCCGCGACGCGCTCGATTCTGGCGGAGTTGACCGACGCGCTCCGGAGAGGTCCCACTTCATCGCACCGATCTTCGTCTTCCATTTATATGCGGGAGTCAGCTTGCGGACAGCTAAGCTGTCTATCAAGCGAGGGTAAGGTCTAACGGCCTTACAACGCAATGCAAGACTTATGATCTATAGGAGGGTGCTAGTCGTGTACGGTCGAATCAACGGTTGGACTGATGTTCCATCGGATGACGAGTATCATCATGCTAACCAAAGGGATGCCGCCAGCGAAGACTTCGCGGACGCGTTCGCTAGAATGCGATTGAACGATTCCGCTGGCAGCTCATCCTCGCAGCCGAGTTATTACCTCACTTCAAGGCCTCCTGTGGTCGAGATCGACCGAGAAACATTCAGGAGAGAGGTGAGGACCTTTCATGGCGACGCAATCAATCACATCGCCAACAATCCACAGGAATACTCGGACTTTGTATCCGAAAGAGCTAGGCGCACGGCGCACGTCGCTAGGGATTATGGCATCCGAAGAGATTCGGCCGACGCCAGATATTACAGCTACCAACTCGGAGACACGAGCGTCGGTCTGCAAAGAACGGAAGCCGGATTTCCTATGACTGACTTCAGAAGCCAACAGTGGCAAGAACAGTTCCCCGGACGAACTGACGTCACCTCAATCGTGGATTTCCAGGTTGCTCATCCGCTCGTCGCGAATGCCGGCGATGTTCTGCTCGAGCATCAACTTCGGCAAGACGGCGAACGGCCTCTGGTAAACTGGCGTCCTGCTAATGACGAAGCGAGAACCCGTGCAGAACAAATGGGCTTCGTCCATGTGGACGAAGACGATATGGTACTTGACCCGACCCGGTCCGGACCGTGGAGATACAGCGATGGTGAATGGCAGCGTGAAACCAATTCTCGGATGTATCTCTCCAAAGTTGCCAGCGATCCTGAATCTTCATCAGATACCGACTCCGATGGAGACTTTATGTGACGTGAGATCTGCAGCAATCCATGAAGGAGGTGGAGCAAGGAGCGCAGACAAACCGATACCTGCGGCTTCCGATCGAGCCTGGGACTGAACGAAGCCGACACCAATTCGGCTGCATCCGCGAGGTGCACTGTACTGGTCGCACCGCGACGGTTGCGAGAGTTGCGTGCCTATGAATAGCGCAACAGAAAACCCCGGCTTCCAGCCGGGGTTTTCGATTGCACCCCGGACGGGGTCGACCGCCTTGATGCCGGCGGCGATCGCCTTCGCCGTCATGTCGTCCTCTAAGGGGCTGATTGGCCATGGCGGGTGCGAGGGTCATTGTGTCCGGTTCCGGCCAGTTGACGTGCGCGCTACACCATCAGTACGGCTCGGGGTCGTTTCCCGGATTGATCCGCTGTCTGAGGAGGGCTTCTTCGGTCGTTTTCCTCGTAGACGATTAACCTGGAGAGGTGTCTAGCGACCTCGTGCGAGGGAGCAACGGGACCATCCACCCGGTTGTTCGCCGGCGGCGGACGCGTGGCAGAGATCGAAAAAGGAGTAGATGCCAACCGGCCCATCGCACTTTGCAATTAGGATAAGATTGATCATGCGGTTGTGACTTTCGATCCGTTTATATCGGTGACCCTTCAAGACGGGCCATGAGCCGGGCCTGATGGTCTCGCCTTTGAGTACCGTTGAGCAGGCGCAGCTCGAAATCGACGGAGTGCAACGTTCTCGATTGCAGTCATAAAACAACCTCGATCTAAGCTCATCGCCAATGCCTGGCCGTTGCGGCATATAACGCAATTTGTTGGCCCCACGTGCGCATCATCGGATGGTGCTCGGACATTCCAAGCCGACCGGGTGGGCTATCACCCAATTGGCTACAAAGACCATCAGCAATATGCTAAGTTCGGTTACCCGGGTTGGCTCGAGAACGCGCCGCTTGGCTGATAGACCAAGCTGTTCTTCCTGCCAAAATAGTCGCTCGCCTGAGTCCGATCAAACAGATCATCCTCAAGGTCAAACGTCTGCTTCGAAAGGCCCCTGTCCGACTCGTAGATACCGTCTGGGCCGCAGTGAAGGTTTGGAAGCGTTCAGCTAAGAAACGTATGAACTACCTCCAATATTCGGCGAACCCAATTCCATCACGCTTTAGGCAGCATCTGACCTAAGCAGATGACGGTGAGCGGCGCTGAACCTGACGGCGCGGTGAGTGTGCCCGAGCCTGCTAAAAGGCGCTATGGCTATTGTACCGACTCGTTGGGCGAGTCCGACAGCGGTTGTAGACTGGCGCTTCCGGCTTTGTCCTTCTCATCAAGGGCAAGCGAGAGCTTGAGGTTGTTGGTCAGCATCGGATTGCCAGGGGCCATTGCGAGAGCTTGCCGATATAGCGCTTGTGCTTCGTGGTGGCGGCCCTCGTGGTCGAGGACAACCCCCTTCGCATTCAATATACGCAAGTCGCTAGGGGCCGCGAGTAAGACGTTGTCAAGGACCTCAAGCGCCCGATCCGGGCACTTGCGCGCGAGCAGGGCACGCGCTAGGGGAATGGCAGCATTGACATTGTCGGGCTGCTTGTTCAACGCATCAGGCAAAGCCTCCTCGTCAACGTCCCCACGTAGTGCGTATGCAAAGCGTTCGCGCGTAGCAGCATCGATCTCCTTGGTGTTCAGTAGCTCTGGCGGTGTGATCTGCTGTGCTGAAAGTGCTGGCTTATCCCGGCTCGTGCAACCGCCAAGCAGCAGAATAGCGAGCACGGCTAAGCACAAGTGCGGACTACGGGAGCACAACCTCCGACAGGCATTCATCTGATATGGCTTCATATGATGGCCTTACGACCGACTGCTGTGCTCTTTACTTGATCGGTCGTCGCGCCAAGACGCTCTCCTGAGGGGACCTTATCCTTGGCGGCACCGAGCTTGACGGATCCAATCGGCTGGACCGTGAAATCCGAGGCGAGATCCTGATAAGACAGAACCGGCACATCGATCCCGTTACGCGTGAGAAATCCCCGGAGGAACCGTCGGATATCCATTGGCCCGAGAATGACGGGCGGGCTTTGACTGCGTGCGATCGTTGATTGGATCAGACGGAATTGTGAAAGCAGCATCTCGCTCTCGTGGTCCTCCAAAACGAGGTAGGGACCGACAGCGGTGTCGCGCACCGCAGCGCGAACGATATCCTCGGTCTCACGCTCGACAATAAAGGCAGCCACAACCCCGTGGGCATTGGCATAGCGATGACAGATCTGACGTCTAAGGCCGGAGCGAACATATTCGGTGAGCAGGACGACATTTTGCTCACGTTCGCTCCATTCTGCCAGCGCCTCGAGGACTAGGCGAGTGTTGCGAATAGGGATGCCCTCGTCCAGTAATCGACGCAGAACATCGGCTATCCGGGGAACCGGTGTCGTGCGCAGCACCTCCTTAACCAGATCAGCATATTCCTGCTCCATCCGCCCGAGCAGTTGTCGCGTCTCTTGAATACCCACCAGCCGCTGTGCATAGCGAACCAATGCTGACTTTACCCGCAAGGCGATGACTTCACTTGGACGGCGATGCCCTATTCCGGCGGCTTTGAGAGCTGGCGCATGAGTTTGTTCGATCCAGATCCGATTCATATCTTGGTCTTGCCGAAAGGGGATCCCGCTCAGTTCAATGTTAGCCACGTCGTCGTCGAGCACGAGTTGCGTCGGGTCAACGAAATCCCCGCCAACAGGAACTCCCTCAACATCGACCCTGAATTGCGATTCGCTTAAGTGCTGGTCGACTTGAGCGGGAATACGTGGGATTGTGATGCCAAGATCAGATGAGACCAGCCCGGAAACCTGTCGGATGGAGTGCTCGAGTTCCTCTTTGTCGATTGCAAGTGTCAGATTTGGTGCGAGGAATAGCGTGATCGGAAGTGCCTCCGCAGGCGCCGTTTGCGTCTGAGTCTGTGAGGGAGCTGGAGCCGAACCGGTGATACCCGCACCTGTCTTTGCGCCCGTCTTGGCTGCGGTGTTTGCGCCCATCGCACCCGTCTTCACAAGACTCGCGCCGCCAAAGAGTGCGGCCAGCATCATGAACGGAGGCAAAGGGAAGCCAGGGACGAGCCCCATCACAACCAGGACGCAGGCGGCTAACCGTAGCGCTTGTGTACTGGCCGTAAGTTGGCCGACGATATCGGCACCAAGATTCAACTTGGAAGGACCGCTGACACGAGTGACAATGGTTGCGGCTGTAATCGACAGTAGCAAAGCCGGAATCTGCGAAATTAGCGCATCACCTATGGTCAGGATTGTATATTGATGGAGTGCCTCTTCAAGCGACATGCCCTTGGAGAGCAAGCCGATTGTGATGCCGCCCAGCATGTTGATGCAGATGACTACGAGCCCAGCAATGGCGTCGCCCTTCACGAATTTCATAGCGCCGTCCATGGCGCCATGAAGCTGGCTCTCTTGTTCCAGTGTGGCGCGGCGACGGCGAGCTTCGTGCTGATCGATGTGTCCGTTGCGCAGCTCCGCGTCGATCGCCATCTGCTTCCCAGGCAGTGCGTCAAGCGTGAAGCGCGCCGATACCTCTGCGACCCGTTCGGCGCCCTTGGCGAGAACCATGAATTGCACCATGGTCACGATCAGGAATATGACAATTCCGACGGCGATATTGCCTGATATGACGAAATCGCCGAACGTATGAATGATGCTGCCAGCATCACCCTCAGCGAGAATCAACCGTGTCGTTGCGACCGTAAGAGCCAGACGAAAAACGGTGGAGATGAGGATGACGCCCGGCAAGGACGAAAAGTCAACTGGTGTGTTGAGATGGAGGGCGACCATCAGCAGCAGTACGGCAAAACCGAGGTTGAAGCCGACCAGCATGTCGATCACTATGATCGGGATCGGCATGATCATCATTCCAACCGCCAGAAGGAGCATCAACGCGACCATTAAGTCCGGGTTAGCCGGCGCGCGTACGATGAGACTACGCAGGAGGTTGGGCATGAAGGGTCTATTGTTCTTCGATTGGAGCGGTGCTGCCCCGTAGTGAAGCATAGCTTTTGAACGTAGCCCGGGCTTCAGCCATGCGGCCGGCCCGACGCAAGGCGTGACTGCGCAAGAGCATCAAAGGCAGACGAGAAGACGGCTGGTGATCAAGTTTCTCCAGCCGATCCAACGTTGCCAATGCATCGTCACCGCGGCCCTCCAAGATGAGAGCGTAAGCCAGGATGCGAAGCAGGTCGACGTTTTGAGAATGCTCGTGAGCTGCGATTCGCAACAAAGCGATACACTGTGCGCTCTGCCCGCAGGCAAGATGGACATACGAAAGCGCGCAAAGTAAATCGCGTTCGTTCGTCGAGATCACCAAGGCATCACCGGCTTTTGAAACGTGTGGCGCCGGGGTATGCGTGAGATGTTTGCGCTCCTCTCGCTCGGCCATTGCTAGCCTTTGATCAAGCCGTTCTTATTCTGCCGAAGCAGGATTAGCTGGCGCAGCTCTCGCTGCAAGATGGCGATGCCTTCACGTGATGCCGGTGCTTCTGGCATGGTAGATAGTGCATCGGCCAAACGCTCCAGAAGTAAGCCGTGTTTTTCTGGGCGTAGAATACCCGAATCGCGTAAGCGCGGCGTAACGAAGGAGAGCAGGTTCTCCGCCAGAGTCGGGCCGTTGAGCCAAGCAAGTTCTGAGCCCGCCCTGACCTCACCGAACTGAGCTTGAGCCTCGTTGACGTTGATGCGCGAGACACCATCAATCGAATTGAGCGCCAGTTCGGTCTCGACCGTGGCGCCCACAGGCCGATCTTGCGGGGCGCTATCCCGAAAAATCGTGTAGCTCTGGCCGCCATTTGCATGCTTTCCCTCGATTTCGGGGCCATTCGCTTGAGGAATCGTAGGCGAAGCGGCAGGTAGATGATCGTCGACCGTAAGTCCCTGAAACGAGGCGCCGGGCGCTACGGAATGCTGTGGCAACCTAGTCATCGCACTTTCCTTCTGAGCTGCGGGCCGAAACTCTAATAGGGGAGAGCAACAAGCCGGCCGTTCCGGGTCAGGAGCACACGTCCCTCCTCAATTCCGTTCACGGTCCATCCATTATTCAGCAGCGCACCGACGAAATATTTTTGGCCAGCAATGACCACATAAGGGGCACTTCCGCGCCAGACAGCCTCGACAGCTATTGAGGATGGCGTCTTCTCCACCTTGGTGGCTACTGTGTTGATGAGCACGTAAGCGCCACTAACATGATCATCGAACCGTTGCTGGAGTTCTTGCCATTTAGGCAGCAAGGCTGGCGCAACCGTGCCGTCAGCTGCGACAACACCCGGCTCAGATCTGACTTTGATATCGAAAAGGCCCGCGCGATCGACCTCCTGTTGCAGCCGTTCGGCAGCTGCATCGATGGTCAGAGCATCAGGAGCATTGGGCGCCGGCTTCTTTACGACTTCCTGGGCACGCGGCAAGTCGGCGTTGAAGGCAACAGCGTCGTCCGTCTGGGAGAAACCCGTTGAGACTGCGCCGACCGCGATAGAACTGATCAGGACTGAGGCGAGTGCGGCGATTGATACGAGCCAACGGCCCATAGACCCGGCTTGTTTAGAATCCTCAATGGACCAGCGAATGGACATCTTGCCCAAATGGATGACGGTAGGAAGAGAGACAACAACGCGCTCGTTCGGAGAAATATTCTCGCGTCCCTCGATCCTAACTTCCCTCGCAAAAGCCTCGATTTCGATCGAATTGGAATGTGGGGTGACACGAATGTGATGGGGTTCGAGCCCTTGTTCGATGAACACGAGGTCAGCATCCAGGCCGCTACCAATCAAACTCGATCCCACACCAGTTTTGCCGGTAAGCCCGGCGTAAAGCCCCGACAGCACCTCGAATTGCGGGGAATGTGATTCATTCATGGTCGACCTCCTGAACAGCGAATGGAGCCGTACGCCAAAGCGTACGGCTCCCTATGACTTGGCAGATTACGCAGCTCGGAAAGGTGAGAATAGGATGTGGTCCCACCTCGTCGATTACTGCACCCGCTCGTCGGCCGCTTTCTTGATTGTCGTGAGGTTTGTTGAGACCACGCGAAGTTCAACATCCCTCTCACTAGCCTGCGTGCTAGTGGCGGTCAGAGCGGCGAGTTGCTTTTGGAATGCGGCCTCTGTGGCAACATCAGAAGCTGCGGAACCAGCTGCAGCAGCAGAAGTGCCAGCTGTCTCAGCTGCAATCGAGGTGGTAGATGCACCGACGCGGGAAGGCATATCGTTTCTCCTGTTTGCTAGAATGTTCGCCGCTACGAGCGACTCCTATAACCTGGCCGCAACATGCGACATCAGGTATCTTCATCTGTCTCGGCCATGGCATCTTGGAAAGCTGCCATTTCGCTATTTCCAATTTGGAAAGCAACAGCTCCGAGAGCGACGTTGAACGCTTGGCGCAAAGCGGCGTCATGCGAGTTGCTGTCTGGACCGGACGCGCCATTTGCTGCGCTGCTTGCACTAGGTGATCTGGCATGCTCGTCATGCGCGCCGGCTGCGTGCGAACGTTCCTTCTGGCCATGAGCCGCATGCAGGTCAGTGTCAAATCGCGCTGCCTCGCTTGAGCTCGGAATGCGCATCGGGTTCTCCTATGCAATTTGGATCTTCCGGAGGGAGGCGATCTCCGCTGTCCCTATTCTGAGCGGGTTAGCTTTCGGCAAGCTGACGAGCCCCGAGAAATTGCGATTAGCCGAGATGCAATTGTCGCGGTCGGCTCCGTCGCATTAGCGTCCGGCCCAACGTGGCCGGTGTCGCTGCCACCTCTTCAGCAATTTGCTCTTCTGGCAGGAACCGGCGATTTGCTTCGATCCCATCAAAGATGAGCCTTAGGTTGCTCAGACGATTGGACCGCGACGAGCGATCCTTCAAGTTTGTCACGCCGTTACCGCTATGGGTCACTTTGCCGCTCCGCGCCAGACGTCTACTGCTCATGCAGGGCCTTCGACCTCTGACGCCCTGCATTGGTGTGTTCTCGATCTTACCGGTCTGGGCGCCTCGGCTTCCTCGCCGAATGCATTCGAGTTCTACAGGCGGTGCTTCTAAAGCGCCGATAAGTTCAGTGTCTGCCGATGGCGTCGGCATCTATCGAATGTTGGCGACGATGAACTGCGTTTGAGCATGACCGAGAAATGGGCGATCTATGCAGCTGAACAAGAAGCGCGCCGCGAACCGACGAAACAAGGGCCTCCGGTGCGGGCGCAAAACACTCGAGTATACCGCCAAGCTTGCAGGACACGCGGTGGGCGAGGACCACCAACCGGAGCTCCGCAAGCTAGCTAGCTTGTCAGGCCTCACCTGAGACGAATACGTTGCTCTGACTAGCTGTAAGCGCCTACAGCTTGCCCGTGCTCGGACGCAACGCTTGCATTCAGATTCTGCAAGTAGATCTCCGCGTAGGACTGGGCCACCGAGACCGGCAAGTTGACGCCGGCCGTCGCGGCTTCTTGAATTGCGTGCTTCGCCAAGCCTTCGCGCATGGCTAGTTTGACCTCCGGTCCGGAGATACAGCCCACCGCCTGCGCGGCAATACTGAGGCCAGCTTCCTCTAGTGCTTGCTTCATATTTCCGCCTGCGATCGCGGTCTGCAGAAGATGTGCCACTTGCGCCTCGCTCTCGAGCGCCATTGACGCGAGATCGGCCAATTCGCCCAAGCCTGGAATGAAACCAAGTACACCAACACCCGTTGCAGCCCAGTCGAGTACGTTCGAGCCGACCTTGAGCACGTCGTCAAGTCCGTGCATGAAGACGCCTCCGTTCTTCTTGGGTGACTTGATGTCGGGCTGATCTGCCGCGCCCATGACCATGTCCGCGACAACCGACTGCTCGGCAGTCGTTTGGGCGGCATGCGTCTTCCGTTGGTGAGCGGTGCGGTTTGCAGCCGACATATTGTTGAAGAAATGCGTGAAGTCGCTATTGCTGATGTTGCCGGAATCGACAGTATGGCCCCCGCCAAAGTCGAAGAACTTGTGGTGGGACTTGTAGCCTGTAATCGAATTGTTGATCAAACCGAACAAGAGAGGATCTGAGAGCAGCTGTGAAGCGACCCTTCGCACGTCCGGGGCGAGACGCTTGTCATCGGCCATGCTCGCCAGCTTGTCCCGGGTCAGATCACCCGTTCCAAAGAAAGCGCCTTGATTCCTGTTCATCGTGTCTAGCGTATCCAGCTCGGCTTGCGTGAGAGTCATCGCCGATGAAGCAACCTGCAAGAAGTCCTCTTTGTGGACCTTATCTACCGAGCCGCCACACAACTGCTTCCATTCATCGGGATGGCTGACGAAGTATTGAGCGGCCGCGAGAACCTGAGGGGGGCATTTGCCGGTCTTGCCATCGCCATCGACGATATGCTTGAAATCGGCGAGGCTAAGATTTTTGGGCAGGTTATCGGAATACCGATATAGCTCACGCAATGCATCGGCCTCGGTCATGACCGATGGCTGGCCATTTCCGGCGCCGTCCGAGGGAATGTAGTTGTCCTGGTAGCTCTGCGCCCGCTGCTCCTGGAACGCCGCAACTTGTGAGTGATGACCGGAGAAGGCGGAGAGGTCACCCGCCTTGATCTTTCCGCCGCAGTGGCCGTCGCCTTGCGACCCTATGGCATAGAAGAGCTGCGGGTCCTGCTGCAGTCCCTCGACCGCCGCCTTCAGATCCGACGGCGTACTGGGATCATTGGCCAAATCTCCAAGGGAGTTCCAATCGAGCGGGCATTTGTCTTTATGCCGGTTCAGCACCGACACAATCTGCAACTCGGTATCAGTCAGGGTACCGCCGCTCCATGTAAGCGTTGAGCTGGGCACTGGCGCGGCTGCAATCGCAGGCGGGCTCGCGGCAAAGGATGGCTGAGGGGCCTGCGCAGATGCCTCCAGTCCAGCCCTGAGGTCTGGTGGTAGGATATTCCACGCCTCCTGCGTGAGACCCTCCGTTAGTTGTTTGATCGAGTCTGCCGCCCCAAAGTCGGGTGGTGGGGAATGATCGGCGGTCGTGTCTTTCAAGGAGTAACCCGCCAGCATCGCCTCGAAGCTCGAAACCTCCTGCGCCGCGGGAGCAAGCCCGGAGAAAGCCGTGGTGGAGTTGGCTAGGGATAAGTTGGTGACTGACATCAATACGTCCTCTGGTAGGGGTTGCACCCCAGGTCGTCATGTGGTGCGAGCCCGAGCTCGCGATGAAAAGAATAGTATTGACGGGCAGAGTCCAAGAGCTCAGATCACTTGCTTCCAGTTACTCAGGGCGTCCCAGCCCTCAGTCCCGCTGCAATCTATCGGCACATTGTCCATTGGCCATGGTAGGACCCGTTAGCTTTCGAGAAGCTGACGGCGCTCAGAAGAATTCGTAATGAGACATAAAGTCATCTTTCTCCAAAGCTGCGGAGTGTTGGGGGACCCGAGCGCGTTGCAACGCCTGCGCGTTGCAGCAAGACTATTGCTGTATGTGCTCAATCAGCGCCATGCGGTATCGTTAGATGAGAGGCAGCTTTGCAGCCTCACAAATTGCCACCGTCGGCGGTGTGGAGTGGACGAAGGATCGCTCTTAAGACATCGATGCTGAAATCGGCTCAGCATTGTTGCCTGTCATGTATGCTCAGCGACTCGGCGCGGTTACGGTTGAGCCATCTGTGGCCCGTTGCGCGCTCGCCGGGATCATCTCTACCTGATGAGGCAGCATTTGCTTTCGAAAAGCAACAAGGATACGGCGAGCGCATTAAGCTCTCGACAGTCCTTGGTCTCAACTCATCGCTCGCTAGCACGAGGCGCGTGACCCACGCCGTCTTGACGCGCCCCCTCGGGCGGGAGAAGGGTCTCCGGTCGTCCTTCGCGAACGACCATACTCGAGGACCCTCGAAACAACATCAGAGCCGACTCGCGCGGCTTTTCGACCGTCGCAGGATGTTGCCGCGCCTGCGCCTCCGCGATCAGGCCTTTCAGCGTTTGCTCCACAAGCGCGACAAACCGAGGCGGACCGGAAGCGAAGACGACGCCATCTCCTGGTGCAGCGTTCACGACATAACGCTCATCGGAGATGTTAAGTGAATCTAGTGCCGACCTAAATGCATCGAAGGTGATTGGAGTTAAGACGAGTACACGGCTCTGCGCCTCGTGCGCATCGGATACGTAAAGCACCAGCCCATCGTAGTACCACTGCAGATTGTAGAGATTGGTCAAATGTTCGAGGAACTCGCGCGGTGCAAGATCCGGCATTCGCCCGCGAATACGTCCCTTCACCTCGAGGCTGACATTGACTCGGATATTTAGGTTGTTGCCGAATTCCCGCAGTGCGGCCGCGAGGTCCTGATCAAGAACCGTATAGCTATAAGGACTCGTTGGTAGCGCCAGCTCGGCGCCGGACGCCCTGGCGACACCCACGAGAAGGAAAGCTCCAACATATAGGATGTTCTTCAAGATGTGCAGCCTCATGGCTCGATGAGGATTCCTGGCTGTTTGCGCGTGAGAACACGCACCGAAATTCGTCCAAAATTGGGAGCCGAGAATTCGTCGCAATCTGGAACCGGCGCGCGAGTTTTTGGATCGTGACTCTCGTCAGCTTTTTGTCAGCTGACCCCTCTAGGGTCCGCGTTCACGGCAACGAACAGGTAATCTCATCACGTGCGAGCATGATCTCTTCCATGATGTTCGGCGTTACGCCGATCTCTACCAACGCCGCCGAATGTCTCTCCAACGCCTGTTCGTCAGCGCAGGTCAAGTTTCAGGAGAGTCTGGCCTCGGTGACCCAAAGCGCGGCTCCGACAGTATCGGAAGTTGAGCGTGCCGTTGCGCACACAGGCCCGCTTGGCGATCGCGTTCTTCAGAACCTTTCCGCAGTGCACAAAGGCAAGCCATTTGCTGCCGGTGCAGTTCCTTCGCAGGTCGGTCGCGAGCCGGGTTCTCCGAACCTTCTGCCTGGGCCGGCCGCGCAGCCCATCTTGCGCTTGCCCGAAGTCGAGGTGCATCCGATCGGCGGGCCGGACGGTCTGGATCATTTCGAAACGGCGCTGGCGAATCTGCAAAATGTTTATGAGGGCGTCATTCTGGTTTCGCTCATCTCCAAGAGCGCCAGCGCCGTCGGCTCTTCTATGAACAAACTGATGTCAGCGGGCTGAGCGGCGGGTGATGATCGTATTGGCGCAAAGAAAGATCGGTCGCGGCGTCCCGACGAGAAGGCGGCTTTACGGCTTGGTCGTATTGCCGCTTCTGCTCTCGTTAGCCGGTTGCAAGACCGATCTTTACACCAAGGTCCAGGAGCGTGAAGCCAACGAGATGCTCGCTGTTCTGCTCAGTAAGGGTGTCGATGCCGTCCGGGTTGTCGACAAAGTTGGTACCAGCACGATACAGGTCGAAGCAAAGCAACTGGCCTTTTCCATCGACCTGCTGAATGACCAGGGCCTGCCCCGTCAATCTTTCAAGAGCCTTGGCGAGGTGTTCAAGGGATCGGGCCTGGTTGCATCCCCGGTTGAGGAGCGCGCCCGCTACGTTTATGCCCTAAGCGAAGAATTGTCGCGAACGATCAGCGATATCGATGGAGTTATCTCCGCACGTGTTCATGTTGTTCTGCCGAAGAATGACCTTTTGCGACAAGATGCGACCCCGTCCTCGGCCTCGGTCTTCATCCGACATGATTCCAATACGAAGCTCTCAGCCTTGCTACCTCAGATCAAGATGCTCGTCGCCAACAGCATCGAAGGGCTGTCATACGACAAGGTGGCGGTTGTTTTCGTGCCGGTTGAGCGGGCTCAGCGTGAGCTGCCGTCTACGCCGGCAGCTGCTTCGATTCAACCAACCAAGTTCATCTCAACTCCCGTTGTTGCGGTCGGCGTCGGAGGCGCGGGCGCCGCGTTCGGCATTCTGTCTTACGTGCTGCTGAGCACACGTGCGCGCCAGCTCGGTCAATCCTGGCGCAAAGTGGCAAATCTCGGCACAGCGACGAGTATGCCCGCGGACCAAGCCGCCGGCAAAAAGCCAAGCTCCATAGGCGGAGTGTAGTGTCGGTATCGATGATGTCCACGGAACCAAACCATTCACTCGACCCGCACTCCGATCTGCTGCGTGAGCTTATTGCTTTGAGTCATCCGAGCCGTATTGCCGCCCATCTTGATGCGCAGTTGGCGCCTTCCACAGTGTTGCAGTTGCAGAAGGCGCCCAGGCTGCAGGAAAGACTAGCCGAATTGCTTCTCGGCCGTGAACTGGTCTCGAACAGAAATAGCTGGGGAGGGGATGTTCTGCTCGGGCATGATCCGCGTCGGGCGGCACTCCTCGCCGGCAGTATTTGGCATGCTCGTTCGGTG
The DNA here is from genome assembly GCF_000426265.1 of Bradyrhizobium sp. Cp5.3. NCBI lineage: Bacteria > Pseudomonadati > Pseudomonadota > Alphaproteobacteria > Hyphomicrobiales > Nitrobacteraceae > Bradyrhizobium > Bradyrhizobium sp. Cp5.3. Next base: position 26,274 of record NZ_AUFA01000027.1, read on the forward strand.
GTGAAGCTGGTGTCAAAGCGTGATCTCGCCGTTCTAATCGAAAATGTCGGTACGGAAGCACATGCATTCGCAATCAGACACTTATCCAGCGCCGTGGCAACCCAATCGATTGTCGATCCGGAGCAACTTTCGCGGCAGATCGAACATGACGGATATGCCTGTCTTGGCGCTCGGCTCGCAGAAGCGTCCGAGCTTGACCGTAGGCGCGTGCTTCTCCGCTTATCTGTAGGAACCGCTGCGGACGCGCCGGCAGCCGAGCATCACAAGGCCGCAGGTCAGCTGTTGTCTTTGGTGATCGCCCATTTGGCCAGGGAGACACGGACGGCATGACCCCCAATGAGCCGGGATTGCCGGAAAGCCCGCAGATACGTCCGTTGGGTCCACTCATACCAGCCGCGGATCAGGGGATCTGGTACGATGCGGTACAGACGCGCGCGCTAGCGGAGCGGTATATACGGCAGGTTCGGAGCTGGGCAGCGAAAGCTTATGAGCGGGAGCGAGCGCGCGGCCATCGCGAGGGCCTCAAGACAGGCTCGGACGAAATGGCGCGGCTGGTTGCCCGAGCCGCTTGCGAGGTGGCGTATCGAAAAGCCTCTCTGGAACAGGCGTTGCCCCAGCTCGTCCTTGAAATCCTGAACGACTTGATAGGCTCGTTCGATCCGGGCGAGATGCTACTGAAGGCCGTTCGTCACGCCATTGAGCAAAAATATGGCAGCGGCGAAGTGTGTCTTCGTGTGTCTCCTGTACAAACCGATGCACTGATCCGCGAGTTCGCAGCGTTCGATGGAAGGGATGGTCGGCCGAAAGTTAAAATTGACCCGGACCCGGCTCTCTCGACGGACCAGTGCGTCTTGTGGAGTGACTTTGGCAATGTCGATCTAGGACTTTCGGCCCAGCTCCGCGAATTGCGTCTCGGCCTTGGTAAGTCTTCTCAGGAGGGCGCACCGTGACAAGGCATCGAGAAAGCTATGACGATGCGGCCGGCGAAGGAGCTGTGCATGCGGCGTTATCATCCCTGAGGTGCACAGCAAAGCATATTAATACGCGTGCGATACGCGGACGGATCACGCGGGCGATTGGCACGTTGGTTCATGCCGTCTTGCCAGGGGCCCGTGTTGGAGAGCTTTGCCTGCTGCAGGATCACGGTAGCGGTCGGTCGCTCGAAGCCGAGGTTATCGGTCTGCTGCCGGATGGGGTATTACTCACGCCAATCGGCGATATGGCAGGGTTGTCTAGCCGCGCGGAGGTGGTCCCCACCGGGCGAATGCAGGAAGTTTCAGTCGGCCCCGATTTGCTCGGGCGCGTCATCGATAGCTTCGGCCGTCCACTCGACGGCAAGGGTCCAATCAAGACGGCCCACACTCGCCCCCTCCGCGGCAGAGCGCCTAATCCAATGACGCGGCGTGGTATCGAGCGGCCCTTTCCGCTAGGCGTCCGTGTGCTGGATGGACTTCTGACGTGCGGCGAAGGCCAGCGGATAGGGATCTATGGGGACGCCGGTTGCGGCAAGTCGACGCTGATGTCGCAAATTGTAAAAGGCGCGGCCGCCGACGTGACTATAGTTGCGCTTATAGGAGAGCGCGGCCGTGAGGTGCGCGAGTTCATCGAGCGCCATATTGGAGATGCCATTGATCGTACGATCACGGTCGTTGAGACGTCCGATCGCTCGGCGATGGAGCGCGTGCAATGTGCTCATATGGCGACGGCACTCGCCGAGTACTTTCGTGATCAGGGGCTGCGCGTCGTTCTTGTGATGGATTCGTTGACGCGCTTTAGTCGCGCGATGCGCGAAATCGGCCTTGCCGCAGGAGAACCTCCCACGCGGCGCGGCTTTCCTCCGTCCGTCTTCGCGATGCTGCCTGGTCTATTAGAGCGCGCCGGGATGGGCGAGACCGGCTCGATCACGGCCTTCTATACCGTGCTTGTCGAAGGTGATGGCACGGGTGATCCGATCGCCGAAGAATCGCGGGGTATTCTCGACGGCCACATCATTCTCTCACGCGCGCTCGCCTCGCGTGAGCATTTTCCCGCGATCGACGTGCTATCGAGCCGAAGTCGCGTAATGGATGCGGTCGTCTCTGTGCCACATCGCAAGGCGGCCTCCTTCTTCCGTGATCTGCTCTCGCGGTACAGTGAGGCCGAGTTCTTGGTCAAGGTCGGTGAATACAACCCGGGTTCCGATCCGCTGACTGACCGGGCAATCGCCTCAATCGAGGAATTGCGCAATTTCTTGCGCCAGGAGCAGGACGAGCCGTCCACTTTTGAGGAGACCGTCACGTGGATGTCGCGTCTGACCGCCTGAGTCCCATTCAAGCGTCGAAACTGCGCCTTGTGAGGGACATGAGGGAGCGCAGCGCGCTCCGTGAGTTGTCCAACATGGAAGCGAAGCGCCGCATCGCGATCGAAGCCATGGACCGCGTTTCAAGAAATCTTGCAAGCGTCCAGGAGCGCCGCGCAAGCATCGAAGCTGAACTTTATCGAGAGCTGGCTTCGACTGATACGATGTCTGTCACGGAACTCGATTGTCGTTGCCACCGCGTCATTGAGAGGCTCACAGCCAAGGTCACATTGGCGCGCCAGGCGCTTGAGCAGGCGCGCATCGCTCAAGAGCAGTCCACGGCGGCGCTTTTTGGGGCGCGGGCCATTTGGGCCAAGCGTACAGCGGCGAGTCAGAAATGGCGGCACATTGAGTGCGATGTTCAGCGCACGACTATTGCGCGTTCGGAATTCGTGGCTGAAATCGAAACAGAGGATGAGGTCTTGCTCCGCTATCAGAGTTGCTCGCGCAGCCAAGTGCTCGGCGAGTCCATCTAATGACTGCTCCTCTTATACTGGCGCCAGCATGACGCGGGCAAATATGCTGGGTGAGCCTGCTCCATTCGAACCAGCGCTAAGATTGTCCCGTGCGGTGGTCTCGTGGCTCAACGATATCGCGCCTCGGCGGATGGTTATGCATAGCCGCCTTGCCGAGAAGCAGCTATCGGTGCGGATGAACCGGGTGGTCTGGCAACCGCAGCCATCGGCCATGTCGATGCTTGACTGCGTATTTCGCGTCGGCGCCGAAACGGTTGTGTTGTCGTTGTCTCGGCCTCTGGTCGAGGCACTGATTTCGACCGTGCAGAATGATCTTGTTTTGCCTTCCGATCCAGCCCGTTCTCTCATTGTCGAACTTGCGCTCCACGCGTGGCTCACTCGTCTAGAGAACCTGCTAGCCCGGGATTTGCAACTTCTCCGTATTGACCAAGCAACGACCCATGGTCCTTATCTGGAGTTCGAGATCGTCTATGGACCGCTTACGGGCAAGGCGCGCCTGTTCCTATTCTCGTCTTTCAACGGTTCGGTTCCGGATGTCTTCTGTATGTTGGGCAAGTTGCTTGGCCAATTGCCGCAAGAGACGCGCAATCTTTCTCCGGAATTGCCTGTTATGCTTGCCGGAGAGATTGGCTCGTTGCGCGTTTCCGTCGCGCTAGTTCGCCAAGCACAAACTGGCGACGCGCTGTTGCCGGACGCCATGCCATTTGCACGCGGCCAGCTCATTCTCACTGCCGGAACGTTGTGGGCCCCGGCGCAGGCCGCCGGTGACAGAGTGATACTGCGGGGCCCGTTCCGCCAGCAATTCCACCCACTAAGGTGCGCACCTATGACGAACCGACCGCAAGCACAGCCAGCGATCCTCCCCTCGGAAGCCGATATCGACAGCATCGAGATCACGCTTGTCTTCGAATGCGGCCGTTGGCCTATCCCGCTGGGTACGTTGAGAAGCGTCAACGAAGGCCACGTGTTCGAACTTGGCCGCCGCATCGACGGCCCGGTCGATATTGTTGCGAATGGCAGGCTGATCGGCCACGGCGACATCGTCCGTGTCGCTGAGGGACTGGCCATCAGGCTACGCGGCGAGTTGGCAGTCAATGACTGACATTCAACCAAGCATCCTCGCGCTTATTTCGGTAACCGTCGGCTTAGGTCTACTGGCGTTCGCGGTTGTCACCACGACCGCGTTCATAAAGGTTTCCGTTGTTCTCTTCCTAGTGCGTAACGCGCTGGGGACACAGTCCATACCCCCGAACATCGTTCTGTATGGCGCTGCACTGATTCTTACCGTCTTCATTAGTGCTCCACTGTTAGAGGGGATCTATAACCGCGTTACCGATCCACAACTTCACTACCAAACTCTAGACGACTGGGTGACAGCAGCCAAGGAGGCGAGCGAGCCGCTGCGCGCCCATCTGAAAAAATTCACCAATGAGGAGCAGCGCACGTTTTTCCTGTCATCCGCTGAACGTGTCTGGTCGGAGGACATGCGCGCAAAAGCAACCGCTGATGACGTTGCGATCCTTGTACCGTCCTTTGTGATCTCTGAGCTTAAGCGTGGCTTCGAAATCGGCTTTCTGCTTTATCTTCCATTCATCACGATCGATCTGATTGTGACGACGATCTTGATGGCCATGGGCATGTCAATGGTGTCGCCAACACTGATATCTGTTCCTTTCAAGCTCTTTCTGTTCGTCACCATCGACGGCTGGTCGCGACTCATGCACGGGTTGGTCCTAAGCTACGCAACGCCAGGAGGTTAACATGGATGAAGCCAGTATCCTCACTCACTTGAGCCGATCGCTCGTTATCTTCATGATCTGGGTTCTGCCGCCGCTCGTCGCCACTCTCGTGGCCGGACTGGGAATTGGCATCATCCAGGCCGCAACGCAGCTCCAGGACCAAACGTTGCCCCTTACCGTGAAGCTTCTTGTCGTTGTCGGCGTGCTCGTTGTGTTTTCTCCGGTCCTGAGCGCCCCGCTTATCGAACAAGCCCAGCGTATCTTCGCCGAGTTCCCCACCCTCGCTGCGAATTAATAGTGTCTGGAAGGCGACCGCTGAGTGTCTGGCCGGATCGATCGATTGCAACAGATAATTCGCAGAGTGTTCCGAGTGCGGCTCAGTAGCATGTGAGTATAGAGAGCGTCGGTCCCCGCCGCAGGGGCGCAGTTTGGTCGATGCTCGTGTTGACCAGTCATGGCAATGAACCTACCGATTGTCCTCAGCCCGTTCGACGTCAAACATCACCGGACGGCCAGCGCAGCCGGCTGAATTGACCTAAGCGAGCAAGTAGCACCTCAAATGGATGGCTTGTCACCCACCGACACGCAAACTCTGATCGAGGCTGCTATCGAGTTCGTCGTTGCAGCAGGCCTTGGTTCGGCCCGGGCCCTAGGCATTATGTTGGTGCTCCCCGTATTTAAGTGGCCGCGCATTAGCGGGATGATTCGCGCAAGCTTAGCGATCGTGATCGGGCTGCCATGCCTGGCGCATATCAAGGACGGCCTGCAGACGCTACATCCGGGTACCCGTATGGTCGCCCTCCCGCTCCTTGGCCTCAAGGAGATGTTCATCGGCCTGCTGTTCGGCTTCCTACTGAGTACGCCCCTATGGAGCATCCAGGCAATTGGTGACATCATCGACACCCAGCGGGGTGTTTCAACCCAGGTAGACGATCCTGCGACACGCAGCCAAGTCTCGGCCACAGGCCTTTTTCTCGGGACGGCTGCAGTTACGATCTTCGTCGTATCTGGCGGCCTGCAGACAATGGTCACATGCCTCTATGACAGCTACCTGATCTGGCCTGTCTATCGGGTACTGCCTAAGGTGAGCCCGCAAGGGGCATTGCAATTATTAGCCCTTCTCGATCATATCATGCATACGACTTTGCTGGTCTCTGGGCCCGTGCTGGCTCTACTGGTCCTGATTGACGTATGCCTTATCTTGCTCGGGCGCTTTGCGCCGCAAATCAAGCTGAACGATCTCTCGCCGACCATCAAGAATGTCGCCTTTGGAATCATCATGGTCAGCTACACCGTCTTCCTCATTGAGTACATGGGAGCGGAGATCATCCAGTTCCGTGCCGTGCTGGAGTGGCTCGAGAAGTTCTTGAGATGAACGATTCGAGCGAAGAGAAAAAGCTTCTGCCAACTCCCAAGAAGCTACGGGATGCGCGTAAGAAAGGGCAGATTCCTCGCAGCGCCGATTTTGTGAGCGCGCTCTGCATATGCGCCGGTCTTGGCTGTCTGTGCCTCCGAGCGAGCTCGATCCAAGACGCGTGGCATGAAGCTGTACGGCTCATCGACAACCTGCAGGGGCAGCCATTCAACGGTGCAGTCCAGCAGGCGGTGGTCGGATTGATCGAACTTTCGATGGCAACCCTGATGCCAATCATCGGAGCGGCCGTGGCTGCAGCCATTCTGGCCAGTTTCTTGGCTACCGGTGGGCTGACGTTTTCCCTGGAGCCGCTGAAGCCAAGTTTTGACAAATTGAATCCCACCAAAGGGCTGAAGCGAATTCTCTCGCAGAGATCGCTTCTCGAGCTTGGTAAGTCGCTGATCAAAGTGTTCGTGCTCGGCGCGACCCTTCTTTCCACGGCAGTCGCAAGTTGGAGGGCACTGGTATACTTGCCCCTCTGCGGTTTGGGTTGTTTTGGGTTCATCTTCAAGGAGATAAAAGTTCTGGTCGAGATTGCCGCTGGCGCGTTTCTGATCGGCGGCTTCATCGATCTGCTAATCCAGCGGTGGCTATTCTTGCGTGACATGCGCATGACACAGAGCGAGGCGAAGCGCGAGTCTAAGGAACAGCAAGGAAATCCGCAGATAAAGCGTGAACACCGTCGTCTCCGCCGGGAGTCGGCGCAAGAGTCGCCGGTCGGCATACACCGTGCCACATTGGTCGTAACGGGACCTGCACTGTTGGCTGGGCTGCGTTACGTTCGTGGCGAAGCTGGAGTGCCTGTATTAGTGTGTCGCGGCGAGGGCGAGCGTGCTTCACGGTTGCTTGACCGAGCGCGCGGGCTGCATCTGAGCATTGTCGAAGATCCCATTTTGGCGCGGCAACTGATCCGAAAGGCTACGATGGGGAAGGCCGTTCCGATCGAGTATTTCGAGAGGGTTGCAAAGGCAGTCTTCGCCGCGGGCTTGGCCTAGCTCCGCGCGCAAAAGTGGCTTCGTTCAGGCCATTTAGTCAACAGACCAAACTCGCGGAACTCGGATATGCAAGCGCCGGGCTCTGAAAAGGGGGACGAAACGTAGCTCCTATTGCGGCTCGTTCGCTCCGCGGCATCGTCATTGGGCAGTTTTATGGGCTAGCACTGCTCGGGCTTCATGTCCCCCTCATTGGGTTTCTGGCTTGTGAGCATCATCTTGCAAGTTGCTTTTGCCGGCCGGCGGGAGGCTGCCGCGTGCGCTAAGGGGAAGCACCGCACGATCACCGCTGGTTGGCATGACAGCGTTATTGCCCACCAAGTCGAGGGGATCGTTGACCATCGCTGCGAGATTATTTCGGATCGAGCAGCCAAGCGTTGGATTGAAGGAATTGTCGTCTACTGAAGGGCCAACGATCGGAACGGATGGACAGAGGGGAGGACGTGCTTCGTAGACAATCGCCTCGATGCGAACCCCGAAATGCGCAGGTAGACCGGCTGAGAAAGCGAACAGACGTATATTGTAGGGGGCAACGCCCATCGCACGGGCCTCATGGGCCACCTGCGCCATGAGCCGGGGTGAGCCGGAGACTTTCAGATGGAGTGCATCCCGCCGACCGTGACTTGCATACGCGATGAAATCCCGAAGACGATACGTCTCGGTCCGACGAAGGCTCTGTAGTAGCAACACACTGGTCTTCTGCTCCACTTTGACCACTTGTTCAGCTGGCCCAGAATAGATCGGAGCACTATTTGTGCATCCTACTACACTTGCCGCAATAGCGATCAAGGGGCACAGATGTCGAAAGGTCATTCGTGGTCCTCATTCGATGATAAAGCCGGTTCCCTCTGTCCCGCCTGGGTCAGGCTTGCGCGGAGAGCTGCGGCTTTGCGGCGAACTTGCCAGCGTGTTCGTCAAAGTGCGCCCCGCGTCTGAGGGCGGTCGGATTCTGTCAGTGGGCGCGCTCATCTTGCCGGCGGTCGATGCCGGTCGCACGATGTATGGAGTGACAACAATGACCAACTCCGTCTCCTGCTTCTGAAATGAGGAGGAGCGAAACAGCGCACCTAGGATCGGCACATCGGCCAACCCAGGAAACGTGCTAATGTCAGTGTTGAAATTGCGCCCGATGAGCCCTCCAATTGCAAAGCTTTGACCGCTGGCAAGCTCGACGACAGTACTGGCACGACGCGTGGAAAGACCAGGTAGAGACATTCCGTTGACGTTGACTTGACCTTCTTTCGATAGCTCGCTGACCTCGGGCTTCACGCGGATATTGATCTGATTGTTACTGAGAACGGTCGGGACGAACTCCAAGCTGATTCCGAATTGACGGAATTGGACAGAGACTTGCCGATTGTCCTGCATAACCGGAATTGGAAATTCGCCGCCTGCCAGAAAACTTGCTGATTCGCCTGACATGGCGGTAAGATTTGGTTCAGCCAGTACTGACGCGAGGTGCTCGTTGGCGAGTGCGTCAAGAACAGCACTGACGTTCGCCGCGTTAACGCCAAATCCAATACTTGCCGTCCCGCCGCCGCCACTCGCGCCGGAACCACCAGCTTTGCCACTGTTAAACCCAAAAACGACAGCACCGTTTTGACCCGAGGCAGAGAGGCTGATACCAAGCTCCTTCATGGCGGTCCGCGAGACCTCGGCCACCCGCACGCTCAGATTAACCTGTAATGAGCCGGCCACCTGGATCTTGTTGACGACCAGCGCGCCCGCGCCGAGAAATTGCTCGGTGATCGTCTTGGCGTGATCGACGACTTCGGCGTTGGGCGCTGTCCCGCTAAGAATGGCGCCGCGTGGCGTATAGGTGACTTGGATCGGATAGTCCCCGATCTCGGCCTTCAGCGCGGCACGTAGATCCTCGACAGGTTGGGTAACGACAACACGAAGCTCGGCTAACGCCTCGCCATTGTCGTTCAAAGCGAACAAGCTGGTCCGTCCCGACTTTTTTCCGAAGACGAAGATGGTCGTATTCGACGGCGCCTGATAGTCGGCGATCGTCGGGTCGGCAACAAAGATGCTGGCCGCCGCCGCCGGGAGATGAACGGTCTTGCCCTGAGAGGAGGTAAGATTCAAAGTTCCGTTAAGGCTGCCAGGAGTCGCGCGCGGCGCCCCCTGACTGGCGTCACGCTTTATCTGAGCTGCGGCAGTGAGAGGAAATACAAGAGCGACGGTGCACAGGGCATATAGAATGCGGAGCAGAATGTCGGACGTGACGGCGCCCGAGCGTCTGTCAATGCTACGGCTACGGGTGAATTTCAAGTTAGCTGCTTCGTTTTGAAGTGTGACCGGTTAAGCAGCGGATGCTGCGCTCGTTAGTTCAAGCGCGTAGCCTACGCCGCGAGCGGTTTTGATCCGTAGTGTCGCACCCGACTGGCTCAAATGTGCGCGTAAGCGATAGATCCCGACCTCTAAGGCGTTAGTCGAGACTTCGGCGTCAAACGCATAGAGGCCTTCCTCGAGTGACACTCGCGGCACGGTGCGGCCTGCTCGGCTGAGCAGATGTTCAAGAATGCAGACTTCGCGGCGCGCAATCCTTAATGGTCGGCCGCCAACTGAGACTTGCCGGCCGATAGGATCGAAATGTAGATTGCCGAAGGTAACGACCGGTGCCGTCATTTGCGTCGATCGCCGCAAAATGGCGCGCATGCGAGCGATCAGCTCATCCATAGACACCGGCTTAGGCAGGAAGTCGTCCGCACCACCGTTGAAGATCGCAATCCGCGTGGCGACATCGTTCAGGCTGCTCATCATCATGGCCGGCATCGAACATCCCTCGCGCCTCAACTGCTTCAGGCAGTCCAAGCCATTTCCATCCGGCAAAATTAATTCCAGCAAGAGTATGTGATAGCTCGCGCAACCTAGAGCAGTCTCCGCTTCGTCAAGAGTTTGGATCAGATCAACGGCAAAGCCGCGAACCAGTAGGGCTTCCTTTACAGCGCGCGCAAAAGCCGCATCACGATCAACCACGAGGACTCGCATTTCATCGCCTATCGTACATCTAGGTCAAGACCCGAGCGCATTAGGGTCGACGAAGAGGTCTGGCGATCCAGCACGCGCTAGAGCTGGTCAAACTGGCCAGTAACTGACTGAAGAGAGAATCGATTCGCACGACATTCCTGGATACTCCTCCTACGAACGGGAATGACTTATGGACCTTCAGACAAAATCGGCAAAATCGATTCTTTTTAAGTAATCCATTCACGTGACGAATAGATCGTAGGCGATCCGTCCTCGCCTTCCTCGTCAAACAGGTTCGGGAAAGTTCGGCAGGTTGAACAAGTTGAACACGGCCTCACGGTGACTGCGAGAAGTAGCCGCCGCCTCTTCGGAGTGCTTCGAGCCAGCGGCGCCCATTCCAGTCTGGTCCACATGGCTTGGTGGTGCGGTCCGCCGCTCTTGATCGTTCTTTCGTGGACGATACCGCCCTTTGCGGCAGATCGTTTCGCTTTCTGCGCCCAAGCATTCCGACCTCTTGTGCAGCTCAACCGAGATTCGCCAAGTCTTCTCCCGAGATTGCGGTTCAGCACGCGGACGCACGTGGCCTCTTTGATGGCTTGATCTGGCCGAAGACCGGCTTCGCCTCGATCGTCTGAGCCGCAACGCCGTTGATGCGACTTTCTTCCCCTGGGCTTACGCCCATTCCTCGCGAGGCAAGAAAGTCGCCACAACGGCGTCCTCCGCTGCGCTCCGGCCCTTGAAGCGGGTGCGTCGCCGATCGTCCTCGGCCTGTCCATCGCCATCGAGGCCGCGGTGGTCGCGGGCTCGAAACACAACAGGAGAAGTGACATGGCTAACATCGGTTCTTTCAAGAAGGTCGGAAGCGATTTTCAGGGCGAGATCATCACCCTGAGCCTGCAAGCAAGGGGCGTCCGCATCGTCGCCGAGACCAACCGCACCAGCGACAACGCTCCGAGCTACCGCGTCTATGTGGGCCGGGCCGAGATCGGGGCGGCCTGGTCGAAGCGCTCGGAAGAGGGCCGCGATTACCTCTCGCTCAAGCTCGACGATCCCTCCTTCACCGCGCCGATCTACGCCAACCTGTTCGACGATGAAGGCGGCGAGGGCTACACCCTGCTCTGGTCGCGGCCGCGCAGGAATGGCGAGTAAGCGTCGCTCCGCAGCGCCCCGCCCGATCACTCGGGCGGGGCGCTTCTGCTCCAGTCGCGAGCAAAGTGAGCCACTGGGGTCCGCTCCTTCCCATCGGCACAGCCCGACGACCTGAACTCGTCCGACCGCAACCGGCGAAGCGGCCTCGTCCCAGCGGCTTGCCCGAGGCTGACCCATGGTGAGGGGCTGTCGGCAAGCCGCCGGATAGATAAAGCTCACGAGATCAAGGAAGTCCGGGAAGGATCCGACCCCCCCTGTGCCGCCGGCGGGAGAGTCACGCTCTGGCCTTGGCGCTGCCCCGCTTGCGCCCGGGCGCTGCGGCGGGAGCCGCCTTGTACGGCAGCGTGACGGCAAGGGCGGCCATAAGTTGCCGCAGCCAGCGATGAGCGGCGGAATGATGCGTCCGAGACGTCCAGGTCATGCCGATTTGAAACGGCTCCGGAAACGGACACGCTCTGGCCACGACGGATTTGGCGATGTTTGGTGCGATGCGGCTTGGCACCGTCGACACCAGATCCGTGCCGGGGAGAATGTGCGCAAGATCGGAGATGCTCGGTATTGCGACCACCTGGTTGAGCGAGAGGCCGCGTTCATCGAGCCCTCTGAGATAGCCTGACCGCCAGATGCCGCCATAGGTGACGACCGCGTGACTTGCTTTGACATAGTCATCGACGCGCAGCCGCCTGCCGGCAAGTAAATGGCTTTTGTGCATCACGCACACATAGTGATCGTCCAAGAGATGACGATGATAGAAGCTCTCCTCCCGCACATCATAGGGGCCAAGGAGCAGATCGGCTTCGCCCCGTTTGAGGTGCGCGACGCCCTCGGCGCCCGCCGTCCTGATATCTAGGACCAGTCGTGGCGCCCGCCGCCTGACCTCGGCAATGGCGCGCGGCAGAATGATCGATCGTTCGTAATAGTTGCAGGCGATCGTAACCCGCCCCGATGCGCTTGCCGGATCGAAATCCACAGGCTGCACGAGACCTTCGAAGGCTTCGAGCAGACGGCCGGCACAGGCGACGATCTCGGCGCAACGTGGCGTCGGCGCGATGCCGCCGCGCTGGCGCACGAACAGCTTGTCATGGAACGCGGCGCGCAGCCGGTCCATCGCGTAGCTGATCGTCGATTGATTGGTGCCGAGCGCCTCGGCAGCCTTCGAAAACGAGCCAAGTTCCGACACAAGGCGCAGAATCCGGATCGCGGCAAAATCAATCGCGAACGGATCCCAATCCTTTGCCATCTCTTCAGATCCCCCGCGTAAAAGCTGCAACACCAGATCGAAAATGTAGATAGCGAATATCAGCTCTGTCCAATTGTCCGATAAGCATTGCCAATGCAATCTGCTCGAAAATGGGAGGCAAGACGGCAAGTCTGCGACGATCGACCAGGCGATGGAGATAAGCTCCCCATGAACGCACCAACTTCTTTTCCGCTTAACGCCTGGTACGCAGCCGCATGGTGCCACGAGATCGGGCGCGAGCTTTCGGCGCGTACCATCTGCGGCAAGAACGTTGTGCTGTACCGCCGCACTGATGACGTCGTTTCCGCGCTGGAGGATGCCTGCTGGCACCGGCTGTTGCCGTTGTCGCTCGGGCATCTCAGGGGTGACGAGGTCATGTGCGGCTATCACGGGCTGGTCTTCAATTCGGCCGGACGCTGCTCCTACATGCCGGCGCAGAAGACCATCAATCCGTCGGCCTGCGTCCGCGCCTATCCCGTCGCCGAGCGGCATCGCCTGGTCTGGCTGTGGCCGGGCGATCCAGCACTGGCAGACCCTGCCAAGATTCCGGATTTTCACTGGAACGACGGTACGCAATGGGTCGGCGAGGGCGGGACGTTCTATCAGCTGAAATGCAACTATCGCCTGGTGATCGACAATCTCATGGACCTCACGCACGAGACCTACGTGCACGCCGGCAGCATCGGCGACGAGGCGATCACGGCCGCGCCTTTCGAGGTGACCCATACCGGCGACACGGCGACGATGACGCGCTGGATGATCGACATCGAGCCGCCGCCCTTCTGGGCGCGCCAGCTCGGCCAGCCAGGCCGTGTCGATCGCTGGCAGATCGTGACGTTCCGAGCGCCATCGGTCGTCGTCGGCGATGTCGGCGTGGCGTTGACAAATACAGGCGCGCCGCAAGGCGATCGCTCGCATGGCGTCAACGGGGCGTTCCTGGCGGCGATTACCCCCGAGACCGAGGCGACCTGCCACTATTTCTGGAACTTCGTCCGAAACTATCGCACAAACGATGCGCAGCTCACGAGAGAGCTCCAACTCGCTCACGTCAATGGCGGGGCAGGCGTCTACGATCAGGATCATCGGGTCCTGGAAGCGCAGCAGGCCGCCATCGACAAGTACCCGCGTTCGCCCTTCTACGATCTCAACATCGACGCGGGCGCGCTCTGGGCACGACGGTTGATCGACCGGATGCTGACCGACGAACATGCCCGTGTGATGGCAAACCTTGCCGCCGAGTGAGCTGAAGTCATGGCCAAGCCGATCGAATGGTTTAGCGCACGCCTTCACGCCACGCGCGAGCTTACGCCTGACGTCCGTCTCTTCGAGATCGCGCCGGAGCGCCCGCTCGCCAAGGCAACGCCGGGCAGCCACATCGACGTTCTCGCTCCCATCGACGGCCGGTTGCGGTTTCGCAGCTATTCGTTGGTCGGATCTTGCGCGGACGGGCTCTATCGCATCGCGGTCAAGCGCCTCGCATCTAGCCGAGGCGGATCTTTGGGCATGTGGCGCCTCAAGACGAGTGAACAGCTCACGATCTCGCAGCCGCGCAACAACTTCGAACTAAGCTACGGCCGGCCAGAATATTTGCTGATCGCCGGTGGTATTGGAATCACGCCGATCTACACGATGGCCCTGGCGCTGAAGCAGGCAGACGCGAATTTTCGTCTGCTCTACGCCGCGCGCAGCCGACGCGACCTGGCGTTCGCGGACGAGCTTGCCAGCCACATCGGTGAACGGCTTCAGCTCTTCGTTAGTGAAGAGGGACAGCGCATCGATCTTGCCGGCGAGATCGCCCAACTCGACCGGCGTGGCGAGCTCTATGTGTGCGGCCCTTTCGGCATGTTAGACACAGCCAAGCGCCTCTGGCGCGAAGGGGGCAGGCCCGCGGCGCTCCTGCGCTACGAGACGTTTGGCAATGCCGGCAGCTTTGCAGATGCGCCCTTCACGATCAGGATTCCCCGACTAGGCCTGGAAATCGACGTCCCCGCCAACCGGTCGATGCTGGAGGCACTTGAAGATGCCGGCGTCGACATGATCTTCGGTTGCCGGCGCGGAGAATGTGGCCTGTGCGTCCTGCCTATCCTGGAGACGTCGGCCCGGGTCGATCATCGGGACGTGTTCTTCAGCAGTGAGGAGCGGGCGACCAATGGCAAGCTTTGCACCTGCGTGTCGCGAGCGGCGAGTGGCTGCCTCGTTGTTGATACGCCCGATCGAATGCCATCTCCGGCTCATTCTTCCGCCGGTGCTGGGATTTGAGCAACGCTACCGTCGTCCGTGCTCATTTGAAGGATCGAGCTGAAGTGTTTTCCCGTGCCATTCCTTCCCAAGTGCCAAAGCAGCTCGCTACTTCTTCTGACGGCGTGGATGCACCGGCTTACGACCTTTCGGCAAAGGTTTGGGCGTCGTCGCTCCTTTCGGCGGCTGAACAAAAAATTCTGATAAATGGACGCCCAGTGTCTCCGCCAGTCGGTCGAGGAGATCGATTGTCGGATTCTCTGCTTGCCGCTCAAGGCCACTCATATATGAGCGGTCAATCCCGGCGTCGTAAGCCAGTTGCTCTTGTGGAACACCATGATCGACGCGGATCCGCCGCACATTCCAAGCCACAAGCGCACGAGCCTTCATGCGCTAAAGCAGCCATTCGGCGGGCCATCAAACCACTGGCTATAACCGAACTATTGCGGTAACTTCCTTCATCTGCAGATTAGCGAAATCCACGCGTAGCCTACATGAAAAAGCCGGCGTCAGATCCAGACGTAGCTGATGTCGCGCCGAGTGAATCGGTGCTGACGACTTATGACGAGCAGCATCTGGTGACCTATTGGCGTCTCCTCGACGCTGAAGCTGACGGCGCCTTCTGGGAAGAGGTTGCTCGGATCGTGTTGCATATCGATCCGGATCGCGAACCTGAACGCGCCCGGGCTGCATTTGACAGTCATTTGGCGCGGGCGAAGTGGATGGCAGACCATGGGTATCGCCACCTGCTCCGTGGCGCCCCTCCCAAGTAGGGAGAATGTGTCGCCTACGCCTTTTAATTGAGAATAGATTTCTATCGGAAGCAACGTGATCGGATATCTGGATCACGTGATGCACAATTGCTGACTACCCTCACAACCGGCGGCTTTATAGACATTGAGCCGCAATCGTTGTTAACGGAGGGAATCACAGCAGTGTCTGATTTCGACTGGCGCTCACCGGAGACCTACCAGCGGGCGAAGGCTGGAGACATCACCGATTTCGCTTGGGAATGCCTCCGTCGCAGTCCCGCCTATCAAGCAGACTACCGGGATGCTTTGTCGAAAGACGGACAAGCGACGCCTGAATTTCGGAGGAGATGGGGCGTCTGCTTTCGCTCATGACCCGCAAGGGTCCTTTCATCAGCAGACGATCTTCTGGGCACCCGAGGCCTTGCCATCGGTGCTACCTGTCGCTCGAGCTTCCGGCTCGGACAGCGCTGCTTTAACTCTGGTTCTTGCCGATCTTGCGTCAGGCGATATCAGACAGGCGAGCGACGGCTGGCATGCCGTATTGCGCATTGACGGAGTGCAACATCATCTGTGGTTCAGAGAGGAACCGCAGTGCGCTACGTGCTATGCAATCGAACTGCCGCTTGATGCGGATTTTGAGGCCCGAGTCCACGCCTCGTATCGATTATGGCACGCAATCAACGGCCGGCCGCCAGGCCCGCCGTTCCAACCGTTCTCGCCACAGCGGCGCGAGCGGCTGAGGCTTGTCCTGCGGGCGCTCGATGGCCATAGGAGCGGAGCATCCTACCGGGTCATCGCGGAAGTGCTGTTCGGCCGAATACGCATTTCTGAGCGCGCCTGGAAGACTCACGAGTTGCGCAGCCGGACGATCCGCCTCGTCCAGGCTGGCTTGGCCTTGATCCGCGGCGGCTATCAAGCGTTGCTCCGCCCGCCATCCCGCAAGGACTAGAGTAGGGGGGCCGAAAATCACCTCCGCATCTTCGGCATCCCCCCAAGCGCTCCTACTCCGCCATCGTGTCCGTCGACTCGCGACAATACTCGGTCGCGCTCGAGACGACGACGGAGCTTCTCACATGTCCGATCCGAAGGCGGATTCGCCGCCGCGATACCTGCGTACATCCGAAGCGGCACGCTTCTTGAGTTTGTCTGGTCGTACATTGGAGAAACATCGAACATACGGCACCGGTCCGGAATATCACAAGATCGGCGGACGCGTCGTCTATTCAGTCGCGGACCTGATCGCGTGGGCCAAACTTGGCAAAAAGAAATCGACGTCCGACCCTGGTGTCGGCACCGTCCTGCCTGCCAAGCGCCACGCGCCCATTCCGTATGCGGGCAAGGAGCGACGCTGATCCATGTCGGACGGAAAAACCTCTCGTCATGGCGGGTGTCAGTTCGCGCGCGGTCAGCGGCCTCTACTTTCTCCTCTTTCCGGGCGATCTTGCCTCGCCCGATCGGCAAGATCTTTCAGCGTTTGCGGAGCCTCCAGGTGAGCGATCTCACAACGGTGGAGCTCTTGTGGCTCGAAGGGCGTATTGAGAACCGGATTCGGTTCGGCCAGCCCGTCTCCGAGAAGATCATCGATGGCCAGCGTCGCGTTCTTTCCTTCGCGAGCGGCAGCATTTTTGCGTTCGTGCGCTGGACATCCAATGACTTCGGAACCGTCCTGTCTCGCGTCGATATTTTGCGCGCCGTCGCCGCAGGCCAGCGATACTCAACCGTCCCTTGCGTCAGTCCGGGCGGTGAGAGCCTGCTGCGATTGTCCGGGTGGCAGAAGGTCGAGCGCGTTCTGCAATTCGTCGATGCCGTGGAAGCCCTTGATATCAATCCTGCCGATGCAGCGCCCGATTACTGGCATCACGTTCACAACCGTCTCTCTGTCAACGAAACCCCGCGACCCTACACCCGCGCGCGCCATCAGGCATGGCTCCTCCGCAGAAGACGAGGTCTTTGATGGGACGGCTGACGATCATCCTTGCTATGTGCGGATCGACAGCTCTCGCGCTCTCCCCGGTCGGAGACACGCCGCCGTCATACATCTGGAACGCCTCGGCGAGCGTTCCGATCGGCCTCTATCGCCTGCAACCGGCGCGGCGATTGACGGTCACTGAGCTCGTCGCCGTTCGGCCGCCCGAGCCGCTTGCGAGCTTCCTGGACCTGAATGGCTATCTGCCAATCGGTGTTCCCATGCTCAAGCGCGTCCTGGCACTGCCTGGGCAAACCGTCTGCAGAAATGGTCGCGTCATATCCGTCGACGGCATAGAGATGGGGCAGGCGCAGGAGCGCGATGGGCGCGGTCGACCATTGCCGGTCTGGATTGGGTGCCGTGTGGTAGGGGCGGACGAAGTCTTTCTCATGAACTGGAATTCGGCCGACTCGTTCGATGGCCGTTACTTTGGGCCAATTCCGGCATCTGCCGTCATTGGACAAGCGCTACCCGTTTGGACAGAGGAAGAATGACTTTGCTCTGCCAGCCTCCTGGACATTCATCCGCCGTCCTATCGATGTCAGTACCATTCCTCCGTTCCGGCCGGATTTATGAACGCGGCTGCTTGGGCAGCTTGATGAGGCAGAACAAATTCGGTCTCGTCTCCTCGTCGTGTCCCGCAACCGTCAGCGGAGCGCGCCTTGAATTGCGGTCAATCTGCTTCGTGCGTCCGGTTCGCTATGCCACCGCCGCGGGACCTTCCTTCCGATGGGAACATGGTTTATCGATAAGCTTGCAGCAAGCATTTGAGTTTTGGCGGGGCGGTTCTGGTTCATAGCCTGTGGATGCCTTGGAATGATAGACATGACCGCGCAGCCTCCTGAAGCGCGCATCACTCCCTACGACGATGTTGTTAATGCCTACAACCTGACATCCTGAAGGAGATAGGTGATTGGTCGCTGCACAGTACTGGTGACCTCGTTATGACCAGGGATGGCGATATTCAACATGGGGACATCGCCTACAACGGTTTATTCCGGCTCGTGCAGATGTGGCGTTACAGCGAGCCCCACCTTCGCTACCTGTTTGCGACCATGGGCGGTATGCTGTCCCAGCGCAACGCGCTTGATGACGCCCTAAACGCCGTGGGGGATAACGTGCATGAGGAAATGATGCGTGGGCATGGGATGCCTTCTAGCGCGTTTGGCGAAGCCTTGCACGATGTGCTGGATCGACAGGCTGCAGCGGTCTTCGGCGCGGGTATCTATGCCGGTTCGCTGATGCTGATGCTAAGCACCGTACTTCTTCGCCTTAAGGACGATATCCAAGGGAAAGAGCAATGGACCACGGTGAGGCCGTTCTTCAACGGTCATTCCGTTGGGGCGATCATTGAAGCTGGCGCGAATGGCTTTCGGCACGCAGATGAGTGGGCCAAAACTCGACCGCCGACGACGCAACAGAAACGATCTCAGGACATTATAGAAGCAGCGCTATACGGGCGGCCTCCGCCCGACGACAGCAGTCCAGGAGCGTGTGTGGAACTTCTGGCCGTGCTTGGTGGCGGTACCTTTGAAGGCCTAGCCTCGAATGTATTTGCGTTCGCGCACAATCTAGCGACCGAGGCTCGCGCGAAGGTTCCATAGCCAAGCCCACAGATGGCTGGAGACGGAATCACTTTGCTTCGGCTAAACGAACCACGTTACCGAGAACCCGCATTGGAGGGGCGAATGGCGCTGAGCGAACGAATGAAGGTCTTGCAGGATGCGATGTCCCTGTACAGTGACATGACGGTCAAGAACTTCCAAACCATCCACGCGCTTGGCGATGCTGTTGTTCAACATCTGCCGATCTATCTAGGTGAAGGATCACAAGTATGGGGTGTTCCGCCTACGGGGGAGTATCGAACCGACGCAGGCGACTACAGGGATGCGGAGTTCAGCACCTACCATGAAGGCACGCTGACCTTGGCTCCCATCCAGATGGGTGTCGCTGTCGGAATCCCACATACGAAGGACGAAGGAAAGTTCTGGCCTCGCGTCGTTCTGGAGTTCGAGATGATCGGGAACGCCATAACGATCAGGATAGGCGATAGCCCGCGAGCAGTACGAAGCATCCCGCTCGAATTCGACAAGCAGGACATAGAGCAGATTTGCGAAGGGATGCACGAGTACATCCGGTCTGTGTTGGAGAACCCTGTCAAGGTCGCGACGGCGGTGGGCAAGGACAAGTTGGGCTTCATCTAGAGCCGATGCGCCCGTAGTTGAACTGCAATAGCATGCATACCACAGCTTCCTTGTGGGCCTCCGATGCGTGTACAGCCTCGGAGATGTGAACCCGAGCTGAACGTCGGACATCCGACTGCAGCTCAAATAGGACAAATTCCGGCGCATATTGGCCGATTAACGCCGATAATCGTCATGACTGCAGTGCTACTATAGTGGCCGCCATTCAGGCGGGGGACTGGATGCTCAACTCTTTTCGCAACGTGGCTATGCTGCTCACGTTCTTGATGATCGCCGGCAGCAACCTTTTTTTCGACTTCATCAATAGCTATGTGGCGTGCGGACTTGCGCTGGTAGCCGCATTTCTTGCAAGACTCGCTATAGAGTGGGTTTTCATCGAGCGCGCCTACCGCGAGATGATGCGGCTCCACGGGGCCGACTGGCAGACAACCGCCGGCAAGCGCGTGCAATCTGCCGCCGCGGCAGCAAAGGCAAGCGACTCGCGGAAGTGAGCGAAATTCTTCTGTAGCTCAAGGA
Source organism: Bradyrhizobium sp. Cp5.3 (assembly GCF_000426265.1). Lineage (NCBI taxonomy): Bacteria > Pseudomonadati > Pseudomonadota > Alphaproteobacteria > Hyphomicrobiales > Nitrobacteraceae > Bradyrhizobium > Bradyrhizobium sp. Cp5.3. The sequence goes on from NZ_AUFA01000027.1 coordinate 46,271, forward strand.
GTTCCTGGCGCTTCCTAGGCGGAGCGTCCGCAGAAATGGGCACACAATCTCGATCGATGACATCGAGACAGCGCGACGGACGGGGCAGCTTATTGTTAGATGGGAGTGCGGCCGCCTCATAAGCGAGGGCCAACTCTTTCGAATGAACCGGCAGTCTAGCGACTCCTTAGACCCTCGATACTTTGGAATTCTGCTCGCGTCGGCTGTCATTGGCCGCGCTTTCCCGGTGTGGAGTTGGGAGGATTGATTGTGCGCGTTTCAGGTATTGTTTGCCGCCGGGTAGTGCTTGTCCAACGAACACCGCTGTTCGATCGATGGCAATACCCTTCCTCCGTTCCGGCAAGATCTGTGTAATGATCGCGCGTGCCGACCAAACTGCCGCCAGATGCGGATCCTGAGGCGGCGCGCACGTGTCACATCGGCTGCGAGGTGCAATCTACAGCCTTCCAAGCTCCGGTTTGTCTACCGTCGCCGAGGCAGCGGGGTCGACTGAGTCGCAGGACTGCAGGGCAGGCGGGCTCGCGAACGAGCATCCTCACTCAAGCTTGTAGGAGGCCTGGAAGAAAGTGCCCCAGCGTTCCATGCTAAATTTGGCACGCATATCCCCGTTGGCAATGCTGTTCACGCTCTCCCGGCCAAATCTTGAAGTCCACATGCTCCAATAACGGCCGCCGACGCCGATGCTAAAGTTGTTGGTAAGGAAGTACGACAAGACGCCTTCTATTTGGACCCCGGCACCGCCACTCCCACGCTGATCGGTGAACATCGTCTCATCGCGCAGCAGATGATAGTCCCGACCCTGGAAATTCGTCCAAGCGACGTAGGCAACATCGGCGCTGGCGCGCCATCGATCGAGCAATATGGTCTCGGCGCTAACACCGATCCGCAGCGCATTCCAATCGGTGTCTTGGCTGCCGATGACCCTGTCGCTCGTCACCCGGCCCGGGAGATAGGCGGAGCGATCTGCACCAATCCCGTCGAGTCAGATGTCCGTCGGTAGTGGCTCCAGCCGATGAATCCTCCGATCTTATAGGTGCTGCTGCGCAGGAAGTCATACCCGGCATCGGCCGTATAGTACGTGAATCTTCAGTTCGCCTGACCTGATGGGAAGTTGGTATAAGCGATGCGATCGCCCATCCAGACGGGAGGGCCCAGGCCCCAATCTTCATTGTTGATAGCACCGCTGTTGAAGCGTCCGAATCCAATATTTCCCTTCAGGAAGATCCCCCAAGGACTGTCAACCCGTTCGAACAACTCACCGGAAATTCCATCCAGTCTGTGATAGATGAGTCTTGATACAAGCTCGGTTGGATCCTGGACATTCGGGGAATGGTCCCACTGAAATCTTGCTCGGCTCAGCCAGAGCCGTGTGCCGCTTTCCAGCGACCACCCTTCGGTGAAGGCAATCGGCGGCGCGCGGCGAGTAGGCTTTGTTGCATAGAACGAAGCCTCGGATCGTGGCGCATTTGGGTCGGCATCGAGATGGTAGTTCAGACCCAGCTTACCGATATGGTAGCTGCTGGACAGGCTGGTGCCGTTTGCCGGGATCGTGGCGAACGGCGGAAACTGCAAGGTCGGAGGCGTCCGCACACTCGGTCCGCCGAACCTCAGATAGTCGTACTCGAGCGTGATCGACCATGCCGGCGTGAGCGCTTGCTCAACGCCGGCGCCGATCGTGCCTCCGATACGACCATAGTCGAAATGGGTAGCCCCCTGTGGTGCCTGACCAACGCGAGTAAGTCGCGGAATCGTCCCTGCGTTGGAGATTCGACGCCCTAGTGTCATGCATCTCGTCGGGTTGACTTTGCTTCGCCCGGTTCGAGGCCGCAAGAACAGCCGCTCGGCCGCTTGGCAGCAGATCTGATCGTTCATGGTAGGTCGCACAACGACACGATCGCGGGCCTTGGCTAACAGAACTTCTGCGGCACGCAGGCGGTTCCTCCCTTGACGGGCGGCAATTATCTGGCATTGCCCCGCGCATCATCCGGCAACGATTAGCGCAGGGGGAGCGAAACTTATCTCCGCGCCTTCGGCATCCCCCCAGCCGATTTGACGCGCCATTCTGGCCCTCGGTGCGCAAACCAGCTCGTTGCGCTCCACACGATAACGGAGCCTCTCGAATGATCGATCCGAGCGCCAGCTTGCCCCCGATACCTGTGCACGCCCGACGCCGCGCGGTTTCTCAGGATGTCCCGCCGCACGATGGAAAAGCACCGAGTTCATGGCACGAGCGCTAACCTATCGCAAGCTCGGTGACCGCGCCGCTTATACACGCGGAGATCTCGCTGCAATAAGACGTCGATCAGCGATCTCGGCGTGGGCGAGGTCTTGCCGGCGAAGGGCCACACGCTCACTACGTATGTGGGCGCGGAGCGACGCCGACCCACGGACACCAATCGTCGGCCAGGTGGCGCTGCTACTGGGATCGCGATCCAACTGCATCCATCCAGCTCTTCTCGGCAGCGTCACCCTACGTGGCAGGCACGGTCAAATTGCCTAGGGAAAGTCGAATCGTGACGGTCCAATCAATTTCCACTCGGCAACTTTCACAGCCAATGTTGAATCCGCGCCGGAACATGGCACGTGGACACCGAGGATCCGCCGCGCTCCTCATGAGACGCAGACCTGCGTCGTTAGGCTTGCACCTTGATCGGCATTGAACCGCACGTAGGCGGTACGTCGCTCGCCGTTCACTGGGAGCACGCAACAGCATTCGTTGAGCGCTTCAATGACTCATCGACCGCTGGGATGAGGACATTGCAATTTCGTTGGATCAATAGAGTGAAAGGCCCCGCTGGGCAGGGCGCGTGCACTGGTGGCCCGTACGGCCGGATTGTTGGTGCAGCGATCACGCGAGCTGCAGTGCCGGCGATCGCGATCGCATTTCGTCGCACGTTGTCGGAGAGTATCGGAGTTTCGAGAGTGCAGGGACTCGCCAAGCGCGGATGGCAGGATAAAAGCCGCAAGGTGCGGCCGGTCGGTCGGGGTAGGCAACACTAGGAAATTTCAGCGACGCTGCGAACATTGCGAATACACGGCAAAACCTTGCGTCTTCCGGCAACACATCAGTCTTGCTCGGTTTTCGGCACATTATGGAGCATATGATGGCTGGTAACGACGATTTCCGCGTCCGTCCAGGTCGGATCCGCTCGACACGCGCGCCACGAACAAAACCGTTCCTGGCGCAGGCGCTTCAGGCCGCACAGAAGGCGGGCGGGCTCTCCCGTGGCGCGGGTCGCCTCGGCAGCAGGTTCGGGCGCGGGCGCGCGGCAAGCGTTGCCGCAGGCCGTCTTCTGCAAGACCGCGGCCGCAGCGCCATGGTCAAGGCACGCGTCGTGCGGCGGCCGCGTTCGCCAGGTAGCCTGCGAGCCCATGTCGGATATTTGAAGCGTGACGGCGTCACTCGCGACGGATCATCTGGCAAGCTGTTCGATGCTGCCGGCGATGAGGCTGATGGACGCGCCTTCGTCGAACGCTGTGAGGACGACAGGCATCATTTCCGGTTCATCGTCTCGCCGGACGACGCCACGGAGCTCGCAAACTTGCGGAGCTTTACCCGTGAGCTCATGGATCAGGCAGCGCGCGATCTCGGCACGCGGCTCGACTGGGTTGCCATCGACCATTGGAACACCGAGCACCCCCATATCCACATTCTCGTGCGCGGCCGAGCCGACGATGGCTCCGACCTGGTCATCAGCCGCGACTATATCGGCAAAGGCCTGCGCGCCCGGGCCGGCGATCTCGTCACGCGTGAACTTGGTCCTCGATCGGAGCTGGAGGTTAGGCGTGGCCTTGAGGCGGAGGTGACGGCCGAACGCTGGACACGGCTCGACAGGGCGCTGGCCCGGGAAGCGGGAAGGGCGGATGGAGTGATTGATCTGCGGCCGGAGCGGGCGGGTGGGACCGAACCGTTGCGGCAGATCCGGATTGGCCGAATGCGGGCGCTCGAGCGGCTGGGACTCGCTGAGCCCGCGGGGGCCGCCCGCTGGGTTCTGGCTGCCGACACGGAGCAGCGCTTGCGTGCTCTTGGGGAACGCGGCGATATCATCAAGCGGCTGCATAAGACCCTCGCGAAGGATGGCGCTTCTCGTGCGCCATCGTCCTGGGCGCTCGAGGGTGAACGTCATGGCGAAGCCGTCATCGGTCGCCTCATTGCCCGTGGGCTTGATGATGAGCTCAAGGGAACCGGGTTCGCAGTCGTCGATGGGATCGACGGGCGCGTGCATCACCTCAAACTCCACGATCTCGAGGCCGCGGGCGACGGTCCGATCGGCGGCATTGTGGAGCTAAGGCGCTTCGAGGATGTGAGGGGCCGCCAGCGCGTCGCGCTCGCTGTCCGCTCGGACCTCAACCTCGATCAGCAGGTAGCGTCGGAAGGGGCCACCTGGCTCGACCGGCGACTGGTGGCTCGTGAACCGGCAGACCTCTCGCGCGCAGGATTCGGAGCCGAGGTCCGCGCGGCACTCGATCGCCGGATTGATGTGCTTGCGCAGCAGGGGTTGGCCCGCCGCGACGGCGGCAAAGTCACACTCGGTCGCAGCCTCATCGGAACGTTACGCCAGCGCGAACTCGGCAGCGTCGGAAAACGGATCGCGGAAGAAACAGGGCTGGCGCATCTGCCCGCCGAGGCAGGCGCGTCCGTTGCGGGGGTCTACCGCCGAAGACTTTCACTTGGCTCCGGCCGCTTCGCCATGATTGACAACGGGCTAGGCTTCCAGCTTGTGCCCTGGACCCCGTCGCTCGAGCGTGAGCGAGGACGGCATGTCAGCGGTATCGCTGGTCCGGGCGGGATCGACTGGAGTTTCGGACGAAAGCGCGACCTGTCCCTCTGACCCGCCCATCTCTGCGCCATGCTGCGCATCACCACGATATGGTGAGTGTTGCCGTTGCACCACGGCCCGGGACGCGCGCATCTACGGCTTATGTCCGCTACCCGTATTCTCTGGGGGCAGCTGCTCTCCGTCTCGGCCCTCGTGCTCGCCTTCCTCTGGGTGGCCACCGAGTGGACGGCATGGCGTTTGGGTTTCCAGTCGCAGCTTGGGCCGGCCTGGTTCACGATCGGAGGCTGGCCCATTTACCAGCCGTTTGCTTTCTTCATCTGGTGGTTCGAGTTCGACGCCTACGCGCCGATGATCTTCCTCCAGGGCGCATGCATCGCCGTAAGCGGCGGGATAGCAGCCTTCGCCGTCTCCATCGCGATCTCGGTCTGGCGGGCAAAGGAAGCCCAGGAAGTCACGACGTACGGCTCGGCTCGCTGGGCGGATCTGCGGGAGGTTCGGCGTGCTGGACTTCTGGGAGCCGACGGGGTCGTGCTCGGCCGCTTCGCAGACCGCTACCTCCGGCATGATGGGCCGGAGCATGTCCTCTGCTTTGCTCCGACCCGGTCCGGTAAGGGCGTTGGCCTTGTCATTCCGACGCTGCTGACCTGGCCGAGCTCTGCCATCGTCCATGACATCAAGGGCGAGAACTTCCAGTTGACCTCGGGTTGGCGCGCCCGGCTCGGCCCGGTGCTGCTGTTTGACCCGACCAACCCCGCGAGTGCGGCCTACAATCCCTTGCTCGAGATTCGCAAGGGCGATTGCGAGGTGCGCGACGCCCAAAATGTGGCAGACATCCTTGTTGACCCCGAAGGCGCGCTGGAGCGCCGCAATCACTGGGAGAAGACAAGCCACTCCTTGCTTGTCGGAGCAATTCTCCACGTCCTCTATGCGGAAGCCCACAAGACGCTCGCTGGCGTTGCGAACTTCCTGTCGGATCCCTCGCGCCCGATCGAGGCGACGCTGAATGCGATGCTGGCGACACCCCATTTGGGCGAGCGAGTCCATCCCGTCGTGGCATCGGCGGCGCGGGAACTCCTCAACAAGAGCGAGAATGAACGTTCCGGCGTGTTGTCGACAACGATGAGCTTCCTGGGACTCTACCGCGATCCTGTTGTCGCCAAAGTCACGGGGCGGAGCGACTGGCGTATTCGTGATCTGGTCGATGGACCTCGGCCCATCTCGCTCTACCTTGTGGTGCCCCCATCCGACATCGCCCGGACAAAGCCGCTGATGCGGCTCGTGCTCAACCAGATCGGACGGAGGCTGACGGAGAGCCTGGATACCGATCGGCAGCGTCAGAAGCTTCTTTTGATGCTCGACGAATTCGCAGCACTCGGCCGGCTCGACTTCTTCGAGAGCCAGCTCGCCTTCATGGCAGGTTACGGCATTCGCAGCTTCTTGATCACCCAGAGCCTGAACCAGCTCGAACGCGCCTATGGGCCGAACCACGCGATCCTCGACAATTGCCACGTCCGGATTGCGTTCTCCACCAACGACGAGCGCACCGCCAAACGTGTCTCGGATGCACTTGGGACGGCGACTGAGATGCGGGCGATGAAGAACTATGCCGGACATCGGCTGGCGCCATGGCTCGGCCACCTGATGGTCAGCCGCCAGGAGACATCCCGTCCGCTGCTGACCCCCGGAGAGGTCATGCAGCTCTCGCCGAGCGAGGCAATTGTGATGGTCTCAGGCGTGCACCCGGTGCGCGCTCGCAAGGCGCGGTACTACGAAGACCAGCAGTTTCAGCGTCGGATATTGAAGCCGTCTCCTCCCACCTCAGTCACCTTGGCCGCGCAGGGCGACGATTGGTCGAGCCGAAGGCCGATTTCACCCTCGATCGAGACGCGTGCGGGGGTAAAGCGCGCGGTCCACGACCCGAATGGCGGCATTCGCCGCGAGCCGGATCTGCCGGAGCAGGAGGAGGTTGTCATCACGGCGCCACTGGCTGAGAACGAATTTGACGCTCTGGCCGACGAGGGCGATTCTGATCCCCTCCTGGTGGCGTCCGTGAACCGTTCGGTGCAAGGGCTTGCGCGTTCCGTCAGCCTCGACCCGGACGACAAGATGGGCTTGTGAGCTGGGTGAGATGAAGAAAGCCCAGCTCAGCATCTATCTCGACCAGGAGATATGCTGTCAGCTCGAGGCATTCGCAAAGCGTCAGGGTAAGCCAAAGTCGCTGGTGGCCGAGGCTGCGATTGCATCCTTCCTTTCCCCTGATGATTCCGATCGGCGGGAAGCCGCGATCGCCAAGCGTCTCGACCGGATCGTGCGTGTGCTCGAGCGGCTTGAACGCAATGACGGTATCACGCTGGAAACGGTTGCCCTGTTCATTCGCTTCTGGTTGACGGCGACGCCGGCGTTACCGGAACAATCGAGCCCTGCAGCGCGGGCCAAGGGCGCGGAGCGCTACGATCGTTTCGTCGAAGCTCTCGGGCGGCGGCTTTCCAGCGGATCGACCATTATGAAGGAGGTGAGCCTCGAATCGAACGATGCAGAAAGTCTTGAGCCGATCAAAGACAACGCCAGTTCTACGTGATGGTGGCCCATTTCGATCGAAACTCCGTCGCATGGAGCTACAGGAGCAGGCTGTTAGCCATACGCCTGACGAGACCGCTAACATGGCAGACGGGCAGGCGTGAATATAGTCGGTTTAGCCGGTTCGGCCGGATCTCTGCTTTTCGCTAATCTGCGGAGTGAAAGCGGGGGAAGCGCACGCAGAGGCGCAGCTACATCATTCGCAAGATCTGATCCACGAGCGACGTAATCCACGTCTCGTAGCCCCGTTTGTTGAAATGGATGGCATCCGGCAACTTACCATCATCGCGAATTTCGGGCGCAATGAATGGAACGCCCGCCTGATGGAAGCGCTCCCGCATCATCACAAGAGTTGCCGGATCATTTGTCGTCGATACTCCGACCAGATTGGGCGTGTAGGTCCTAAGAGTAGTCAAGAGGTTTGAAAAGTCTGACCCCGAGGAGCTAGCATCATTGGCGCCCAGGGCGACAACCAGCATCTTCGGTTTGAAACCATCCAGGAGCCGGGGAGCGATAACGGCCAGTTCGCTAGCTCGGATCCCGCCTATACCTGCATTGACAACCTCGACACCTAAGAGGGTTAGAGGTAAGGGGGCCATCTCGACAATGCTATCCCCGAGTACAACAATGGGTTCTTGCGTCCGCGCTAAGGCGGCGCTGATGATGAATTGTCGCACGTTTCTATGGTTGTGAACGCTTTGCTGGGGGACCTCACTAATGCGCTTGGCTTTCTGAAGCTCGGAAAGCGAGACCGCGAATGCAATCAACAATGTGACGGACAGAAGCCAGGGTAGGACACGATACATTCAACCAGACCTACTGTCTCCGGATCACAAGTTTGCTCCTCCCTGCCCTTGGTGTTCCTGCACAGCTCGGTGTTCGCTGGAGCATTCAGAAAAGCAGGAATCCGGGATCAGATGACCAGTTGAGCAAAGATAGTTTGCGTTCAGACGATGCGAAATCATCAGCCGTTGCAGCCAACGATCTCGACCGTCGTAATTTGGTCGAAAGGCGCTTCGGCCATGGACGATGTGAGAGTTGTCCATGATTAATAAATCCCCGGCGTTCAAATGCAGCCCTGTTGTATTCGCGCCGATGGCAGTCCGCAGGTTATCGAGCACCTCTTTGGCCTCGTCGTTAAGAGCCGAAAGGTCATCGACATACTGATAAATGCCGCTATTCTGGTGCTCCTGCACAATCGCATGCGGCGCCGTATAGCCAATGCCATCCATCACGAGGCGCGGGCTATCAGTCCGAAATGCGTATAGAGGCGTCCGAAGCAGCCGTTGCGCATCGGATGGGAACTGTTCGATGACGCGACGGAGATCGCAAAAATGAGTTACGGCAGCATGGGCCGGATCGCCTCGCAAGCATAGTAGAGCGACGTAGTCAGGAGAAACGTCGCGAAAAGCCTTTTCCGTGTGCATTTGGAGCAGCACATTGTTTGTCCCCACTTGCGAGGTGGCGTGTTGCCGAATTGGATACTTGTTGTGAAGTAGATGCCCTCCCTCCCACTCACGATAGCTGTACGGGTTTCCGAACGCGGAGGCGATTGAGAAGAGGAGGCCTTCGTTGCCGACGCGTCCCAAGCCGGCCTCCCTGACCGGCTTGGTGGGGGTCGGCGGAAGATCGGCGCAGATCGGTAGACCGGTAACCAAGAGTACGCCGGAATATGGCGTGTTCGAGAATTCATTCAGCGCATTTTGGAATCCAAGGGGGAGATGGGCAAAACCCCTTCTGCCCTGATCAGCGGCAGCTATCGGGTCATTGTAGGGATCGGGAAAGCTCAAGGACCATTTGACAAAGCCGCCCAGGTCGAGCTGCGTAGCATCTAGGCGGCGGAGCAACTTATGCGTCATTTCAGCCTCCTCGAGGCTAGTTCATGAAATCCGGATCGGTTCGCTCCAGCAGACGTCTGAAGGCGGCCCATTCGACATCCGGCGTTTCTCCCGCTTCGATGCCGTCGTAGAAGCTTGCGTACTGTTGCGCAGCCCGGCGGGCAGTAGCCTCAGTGATCACCGTGAAATCCCCACCTGCAGCTTGAATTGCCAATTGCGCCTGACAAGATCGCTCAAGGTTGCGCATCAGCTTGAAGGATTCGGCAACGGAGCGTCCGCAGGTCAGCAAGCCGTGATTTCGCAGAATCATGACGGATCTGTCGCCGAGATCGGCAACAAGTCTGGCGCGCTCACCAATATCGAGCGCGATTTTTCCATAATCGTGATAGGCGAGGCTGTCTATGAACTGGAGCGACCATTGAGTGAGTGGCCGCAGACCAGCTTTCAGTGACGAAACCGCAACCCCGGCAATTGTGTGGGTGTGCAGCACGCACATTGCGTCTTTTCGTGCGGAATGAATCGTGGCGTGAATATTGAAGCCGGCCGGATTGATACCAAGTCCGAGGGGATCGTCGACGACCGTGCCGTCGATGTTGATCGTGACAAGGCTCGAGGCAGTCACTTCGTCAAAGCGCATCCCGAACGGATTGATCAGAAAGCGTTCGTGATCGCCGGGAAGGCGAGCCGAGATGTGGGTATAGATGCTGTCGTCGAGGCCGAGCCGATGAATCAGCCGGTAGGCTGCGGCAAGGTCAACCCGAATCTGCCGCATTGTATCTGTGGCGATCGCCTGATTCGGATGCGCTGTCATCATCGGCCTTTTCGTGATGCAAGACACCGGTCGTCGCCAGTGGCAGCAGCCGCTGGGTTGGCGGCTGCAAGCTCGACATCCTCAATCGAGCAATTGCTGTGCCAGCAAACACATCGCGCGATGGCTGTGTAAGGCAAAGCCCCGGTGCAGTCGGCGCCCTGCGCGTCGGCTTTCAGACGTAAGCGTCCGAAACCGTACACAACCGGCAAAAGACCAGGTTGTCGAACGGTGGCGGCCGCTGCCGGATATCCAATCCGTCAATGATTTCCCCAAGGCGAAGGGTGAACTGACGCGGTCGGCTGACTTCAGTTAGGTCTCTGGCCGACGGCAAGATCATTGAAGCCGTTCGCTCACGCTATCCTGCAGGAACAGGCTGAGGCTTAGTTATTCTGGTTTGGCAATAACTGGCGACTCCCAATTGCCGATCGCTCCATCCTTGTCGTTTAGACCGCGGCGAGTCTCACGCGCCAAAGATCTCATTGATGAGACTGGCAGCCTCATAGCAATCATCGCCAGCCATGTTGGGCAAACCAGCTCAACAGCGCTGAAAGGGCCGCAATAAGGAGACCACTGCACAAAGAGGCCCTTCCGCCGGCCACTTGCATCGACCGCAGGTAGAGAAAGGCTCCAAGCAGCGTTCCATAGTTCTTCCTGAAATCTCCGTTGAGTTTTGAAATCACGGCAAGATCCGAATGCGTGTCGCTTCGATCAGCCATCGTGGAACTTCCCCTTCTGAGTCCGTATGCACCACCTAGACCACTGTTTTGCCCGACGGTACAAGCGAAAATTCATAATTTCCGAACTCAAATTCGGGAGAAGCTGTTCGAAATGCAGGCGATGAAGAGCTGTGCGCGCGGCCACGATTGGGGAGGCAATTGTGAAGATCTCAGGCGTCCACGCGGTTCGCGCGTGCGAGGCGGACTCCGCTCCACAGCTTCAGTGTTGGATATTGAAGCCATCCGCGCGGGCTCAATCACTTTGGCCGCACCGACGCCGATTTCCCCTCGGTCGAGTCGCGCGCGGCGGAGCGAGCGGTCCATGATCCGAATGGCGGCACTCGTCGTGAGCCGACTGCCGGAGTAGAGGGGTCACTACTGCGCCGCAGGATGACAACGGACTTGACGCATTGGGACACGGGCCAATTCTGATCGGCTGCTGGCAGCATCCTTGAACCGCTCGATGGAAGGCTCGCGTTTTATCAGCCACAAATTATGGAAGCACTGTCCTTGCCGTTGTTTTCCTCGAGTCTACCCGAGGAAGCCGAAGTCATCCTGCTGTTGATCACGCTTAATCCATCATCGGTAACCTATCCGATCAACACAGGGAAAAATTCGTGGTGCGCGCGTCACACACGATAAGCGTAAGTCCTGTCCTTTCGTCGAGCAATATCCGGAGGATAGGTATCCCATTTGTGCAGGTAGTAGTCTTCTCTGTGGTCGCCATCTCGCAATCTATTATACGTAAGGTACATCGCGCGACGTGGACGATCGGATAAGTTTGGCTTTGAAGCATGAGGAGCGTAACTATCAAAGAAAAGCACGTCGCCAGGCGACAGCTCGACCGGTATGGGAGCTCTGTTCCCTACGGCGCTGATGGGTAGCGGGCTTCCTTCTGGCCCCAAAAGACCATCTTTGTGAAGACCAGGAAAGACTTCCAGGCACCCATTGGAAGTATCCGCGGCGTCAATAGCGATCAGCGCGGTGACAAACAGGCTAGCATAGCGGCTCCACCCGGCCTGTTGATCCTGATGAAGCTCAAATCCGGCGCCGCCAGGTAGCTTTAGGTTGATTTTTTCTTTGAAGAGACACACTGGCTCGCCTAGCAATTGAGTAGTGATACCGGCCATCAATGAGGACCGAACGCAATCGCCAAGTACATCGTCATGATCGGCGAAGTTCTCGATTCGATTGATCAACGGCGAAGCGTCTTTTCCGCTGGACTCAAAGTAGAGCCACGGGCCGTCCACTTGGGGCTCCGCAGCTTCAATGGCTAAGATATGCTCGCGAAGCTCCTGCGCGTTCTCAACAAGACCTGCGAATTTTACAAACCCATCCTTGTCGAACGACGCTCTCTTATTCTCCAAGTCCAACGAAGTGCAGCGTGAAAGATCAGCTTTCATTGTCATTGTCTCCTCCGTCTCACAAGGACGCGTTTCCAGACAAAGTCTCTTCTACCAGTGGAAATACATGGGTCTCGGCTCGTCGGAGATCGTCTTCGAAATCAATCTCGATCCATGGGAGGCCTGTGATGTCCTCAGGTGCGAATTTGTGAGATGCATTCAACAGAACCGGCTTTAAAGCCGCTTCGTATTCCAAACGGTCACCTCGGGCAGAGAGTAGCTGAGAACCTATCGCGCCAAGTTCGCGGCGAGCCGTCGGTCCAAGTTTGAAGAAGCCGACTGATTCGCCATACCAGTCGCCCAAATCGGCCGGCCGTTTCTCGAAATCGACGATCGTGTTTCCTCTTACGCAGAGCTTTACCGGTTCGGCGCCGACGGCCCCGTTACGATCGACGAGGACCGCATTCTGGCTCCGGGCACTGACGAGACGTTCAATGATCTCGCCATGGTAGAGCACGTCGGCGTCCATCAATAGGACCGTATCCGCGTCCAAAGATCCAATGTTGGCCGCCACAAGCGAAAAGAGACTTCCCTTCTCCTGCCACAAGACGGGGATTACGCGAACTGCGATGGCTCCACACTCACCTACAAGGGCCTGGAAAATTGCGGTCGCCTCATAACCGACCACAATGTCAATCCGCGTGATTCCAATTCTCCCGAGCGCTTCAATGTGACGAGTCAACAAGCTCTTCGATCCGAACCGCAGCAGCGCCTTGGGTACCCCCTTCATGCCCAGTCGGCTGCCAGCACCAGCGGCGAGGATGACTGCGTGAGCACTTGTACTCATCTCCGGCCTCGTGCACCTCTCAGGAATTGGTGTTTTGAGGGACTTATCTACGAGCTGTCGGCGGCGGACTACCATGACCTGAGGCTTGCAATCTCCTGCAAGAATTGGTGGGTCCATCACCGGTCACGGTAGGAAGACGGAATCGGACGACGTTCCGGCTCGCTAGGGCGAAGCAGACGCTTGGCCGCGCTAGCTGCGGCCTCTCTTGAGGCTCACAATCTCGCGACAAGCGTCAACCAGCGCCTCAAAATCGCTTGGTACAACGGCGCCTATGCAGCCAATACGGAAGCTATCTCTCATCGTCAGCTTCCCTGGGTATATTGAAAAACCTCGAGTTTGAAGCGCGACAAAAAGATCGTCAGATCGAAGATCTAGGTCGTCCAACGGCAAGAACGTGGCGATGATCGGTGCCTGAACTGCCGCATCAAGAAACATCCGGAAGCCGAGCTGCTCCATCCCAGCTCGGAGGGTAGAGAAATTTCGCTGATACCTCTTAAGACGCGCTGCTGGTCCCCCTTCTTCTTCCAGCAGAAGCAAAGCCTCGACCAGCGCCGCAACGACTTGCACGGGGGGCGTGAATCGCCATTGGCCATTGTTCTCGAATCCGCGCCATTGATCATATAGATCAAGAGACAGAGAAGGGATGTTGTCTCGTTTGGCCGCAGCGATCGCGCTCTTGTCTACAATGGAAAAGCCGATACCCGGTACGCCCTCGAGACACTTATTGCTGGAAGCAACGACGGCGGTAATTGGAAACTTCGACAGGTCGATCGGGAGTGCGCCGAAACTGCTCATGGCGTCCAATATCAAGCCGCGTCCGTGACCGAGTACGATGGAAGCGATTTGCTCAAACGGATTGAGTATTCCCGATGTTGTTTCGCAATGCACGAGCGCGACGTGGCTAATTGTCAGGTCCAGTGCAACTGCTTTGTCAACCTGCTGCAGGTCGATGGGCAAGTGTTCTGGCCAATGCAAGGCCAGAAATCGTCGGTTCAGGCGTCGCGCAATGTCGATCATGCGCTCCCCATAGGCGCCGTTCGACAGTATCAGTAGCTTATCATCGGGCTTGATCAGAGAGGCGAGTGTGGCTTCGACCGCGAAAGTGCCGCTGCCTTGGAGCGGTATTGCAACATGGGTCGGCGCGCCATTTACGACCGTCAGGAGCCGTTCGCGTAGCTGTCTTGTCATGTCGACAAAGGCAGGATCGCGAGATCCCCAGTCCTTCAGCATGACCGAGCGAGTTCGCGAGTGCGTGGTCAATGGTCCCGGCGTCAAGAGAAGTGGTGTTCTGGTCGGATCGGCGGTCATATGAATTCAGGCCTGCGGCTCTCAAGCAAAATTCGAACATGCGCGAGTGAGATGCCGGGACATCCAGGTCTCAATCCAACCGGACTTGATCCGGCCACCCAGGACTTTGCATGCTACGTGCCAAGAGGAACGCTGTAGAAGAGTACGGAGCTGTCGCACATTGCTCCACGTGGGTCGCCGACAAGTTGGCGCCACAAATCGGAGTGAGCTGGAGCAGCGGCGCGGCCATCGTTGAATGGCGACCTGCGTCAAGCTGTTTATCGGTCCCACGGCAGCACGCTTCGGAGACGCCACACTGGCGCCACCTGCGAGGCGTAGCATCTCTTCTTGAGGCGGTTAGGTGTTCTACTGGACGGCGGCAGACGTTTGAAAAGCGACAACGGTTGTAGCAATGCGTACACATCTCGACGACGCCACAAGATCCATGGACGAAATCGCTAGCGATTTGCGCTCACTTTCCGATGAGCTTGACCATCGCCATCGTCAACAGCGCAAGGTGCAGTTCCTATTGGATATTCGCGGTTATCTCGCGATGAACAGATTGGTGGGAGACTACATCGAGTTTGGACTGTTTCGCGGCGAGATGATGTTTAGTGCCCACCATATCCTGGATCGCTTGGGCGTAATCACGCGGTATGTTGGCTTCGAAAGCTTCGCAGGGGAGCCAGAGATGACAGAACAGGAGCGGTCAATGCTACCCTTCCTGAAGCCGGGTGACTATTGTGCGGACGAACAAGCCACTCGTGAGTTTCTTGAAAAGAACATCGGGCCCGAGCGGTTACGCATAGTGAAGGGTGACTTTCGCAACGAATCAACGAGAGGAGAAGAGCCGAGCCAACCCGTGGCCGTCGGTGTGATCGACTGCAATCTTCCGTCATCTATTGAAGCGGCGTGCGGCGCATTGCTACCTCGGATCGTACCAGGCGGTGTACTATTCTTGGATGATTACTTCCTGAACGTCGGCAAACGGGGCTTCTGGCACACGCAAGCGCTTACAGATGTCGCAAGGCGGTCTGATCGGCGGCTTGTCTATTTTCAGACCTACCCACCCTGCGCGCGAGCCTACATTGCCTTCGATGCACCCGAGCGAAATCGTCCGTGCTGAGCAAGGAGGATTTGCCGTCGTGCGCGGCGCTAGATCCGCCGTTCCAGGCACAAATGGGCCGACCTGGTCATGTCGTCGATGTCATCGATGTTGCCACGGGCGCCAGGCAACCGGATGAAGCAGAGGGAGCCATCGCGGTGTTATCACCCGATCCGGTGATGTTTCTCGGCTACTGGAATAATCCTGAAGCGACGCGCGAAAAGTTCGTAGAAGGTCCTGATGGCAAATGGCTCCTAACAGGGGATCAAGGAATACGCAATGTCAATGGCCGGCCCCGCTTTCAAGGACGCAGCGAAGACGTGATTGGGTCTGCCGGCTACGGAATTGGTCCGGCAGAGATTGAAGATTGCTTACTCGACTCACGAGGCGGGCCGTATTGCTGGAGTCGTGGCTAAGCTTGATCCGCTTCGCGGGCGCCACGGAGCCCATCCAACCGACCCGTGCCAGGGTCTCGATCAGCGTGGTTCGCTTGACGCCGAAGTTGCGACATACCGCCGCTTTGGACATGCCGCCGTCCAGCGCGGCGATGATGGCGTCCAGCTTCTCGCCGGTGATCGCCTGCGGCCGGCTGCGTTTGCGTGCGGCGGCCAGGCCGGCGACGACACGCTCCTGGATCAAAGCGCGCTCATACTGCGCGAGCGCGCCGAACACCTGGAACAGGAATTCGCCCGAGGGTGTCGTAGTGTCCGGGTTCTCGGTCAGCGAGCGGAACGCCATCCGATTGTCCTTGAGCGAGATCACGATGGCGAGCAGGTGCGACAGCGAGCGGCCGAGCCGGGCGAGTTTCCACACGACCGGCACGTCGCCGGGCCGGACGAATTCGAGCGCCCGCGCCAAGCCGGTGCGGTCATCCTTCGCGCCCGAGGCGTGATCCTCGAACAGGTGAAGCGGATCAACGCCGGCGGCGAGCAGCGCATCGCGCTGCAAGTCCGTGCTCTGGCGGTCGGAGTCCGGCGACACGCGCATGCAGCCAACCAACATAGGCGCATACCCATCGGAAATAGGTTTCCGCGTGGCGACAGTGTTTTCCGCAAATTATTCGTCACCGGGCGTTTAGCTTAGGGGGGGCTACTACAAGATTCGGTAGTTGGCTAAAGCCAAATTGAGGCCCTAGGGTCCGGCCGCCTTCCCCGCCGATCATCATCGACGAACAGAAGTGAACGCAAGCGCACGTAAAGCCGCTGCCCGCAGCGCCTGCCGGTCACCTTCCGGCCTTCCATCGCTTAGAGAGCGAAGTGCCACCATGTCTGAACAACCCTTGCCGACGCTGCCGATGTGGCGCGTCGATCACATCGAGCCCTCGCCCGAGATGTTGGCGCTGCGCGCCAACGGTCCGATCCACCGCGTGCGCTTCCCGTCCGGGCACGAAGGCTGGTGGGTGACAGGCTATGACGAGGCCAAGGCGGCGCTGTCTGACGCGGCGTTCCGGCCCGCGGGAATGCCGCCGGCGGCATTCACCCCGGACTCGGTGATTCTCGGTTCGCCGGGGTGGCTGGTCTCGCACGAGGGGGGCGAGCATGTGCGGTTACGCACGATCGTGGCGCCGGCCTTCAGCAACCGCAGGGTGGAGCTACTCGCGCAGCAGCTCGAGGCGATCGCCGCGCAGTTGTTCGAGTCGCTGGCGGCCCAGCCCCAGCCCGCCGACCTGCGGCGCCACCTCTCCTTTCCGCTTCCGGCCATGGTCATCAGCGCTCTGATGGGCGTGCTCTACGAGGAGCACGCGTTTTTCGCCGGGTTGTCCGACGAGGTGATGACGCACCAGCATGAAAGCGGCCCGCGCAGCGCGTCGCGCCTGGCCTGGGAAGACCTGCGCGCCTACATCCGCGGCAAGATGCGAGACAAGCGCCAGGATCCGGGCGACAACCTGCTGACGGATCTGCTCGCGGCGGTCGACCAGGGCAAGGCAACCGAGGAAGAGGCGATCGGCCTGGCGGCGGGCATGCTGGTGGCGGGGCACGAGAGCACCGTCGCGCAGATCGAATTCGGCCTGCTGGCCATGTTCCGCCATCCACAACAGCGCGAACGCCTGGTCGGCGATCCATCCCTGGTGGACAAGGCGGTGGAGGAAATCCTGCGCATGTACCCGCCGGGCGCGGGCTGGGACGGCATCATGCGCTATCCGAGGACCGACGTGACCATCGCGGGCGTGCATATTCCCGCGGAGAGCAAGGTGTTGGTCGGCCTGCCGGCGACGTCGTTCGATCCGCGCCATTTCGACGACCCGGAAATCTTCGACATCGGACGCGACGAAAATCCGCACCTGACCTTCTCCTACGGGCCGCACTACTGCATCGGGCTGGCGCTGGCCAGGCTGGAACTCAAGGTGGTGTTCGGTTCGATCTTCCAGCGCTTTCCCGCGCTGCGCCTGGCCGTGGCGCCCGAAGAACTGAAGTTGCGCAAGGAGATCATCACTGGCGGGTTCGAGGAGTTCCCGGTGCTCTGGTGATGCGCGGACGCCGCCGGGGATCGCGATCTTCTCCGCAATTTGCCGGCGGCCTGGCGCGCGCCGGTCAGATCAGCCAGCCAACAGGTAACCAAAATGGACGTGCAAGAAACCACGGCAGCATGCCGGGACGCCTTCGCCGAACTGGCGTCGCCAGCGTGCATCCACGACCCGTATCCGTTCATGCGGTGGTTGCGCGAGCACGATCCGGTGCATCGCGCGGCGTCGGGCCTCTTTCTGTTGAGCCGCCACGCCGACATCTACTGGGCGCTCAAGGCCACGGGCGATGTGTTTCGGGGACCGGCGCCGGGCGAACTCGCGCGCTATTTCCCGCGTGCGGCGACCAGCCTGTCGCTCAATCTGCTGGCGTCCACGCTAGCGATGAAGGAACCACCGACGCATACGCGTCTGCGCCGGCTGATCTCGCGCGATTTCACCATGCGCCAGATCGACAACCTGCGGCCGAGCATCGCGCGCATCGTCGCGGCGCGCCTGGACAGCATGGCGCCCGTGCTGGAGCGCGGGGAGGCGGTGGACCTGCATCGGGAATTCGCGCTGGCCTTGCCCTTGCTGGTCTTCGCCGAACTGTTCGGCATGCCCCAGGACGACATATTCGGGCTCGCCGCCGGCATCCGCGCCATTCTGGAAGGCCTGAGCCCGCACGCCAGCGATCCCCAGCTCGCCGCGGCGGACGCGGCCAGCGCAAGAGTGCAGGCCTACTTCGGCGACCTCATACAGCGCAAGCGCACCGATCCCCGCCACGACATCGTGTCGATGCTGGTCGGCGCACACGACGACGATCCCGACACGCTGTCGGATGCGGAGTTGATCAGCATGCTGTGGGGCATGCTGCTGGGCGGCTTCGCCACCACTGCTGCGACCATCAACCATGCGGTCCTGGCGATGCTGGCGTATCCCGAACAGCGGCACTGGCTGCAGGGAGACGCCGCGAGGGTGAAGGCATTCGTCGAAGAAGTCCTGCGCTGCGACGCGCCTGCCATGTTCAGCTCCATTCCGCGTATCGCCCAGCGCGACATCGAACTGGGCGGCGTGGTGATCCCGAAGAACGCGGACGTGCGCGTGCTGATCGCGGCCGGCAATCGCGACCCGGACGCCTTCGCCGATCCCGACCGCTTCGATCCCGCGCGGTTCTACGGCACGAGTCCTGGCATGTCGACCGACGGGAAGATCATGCTGAGCTTCGGCCACGGCATCCACTTCTGCCTCGGTGCGCAACTGGTCCGGGTGCAGTTGGCCGAGAGCCTGCCGCGGATCCAGGCGCGCTTCCCCACGCTGGCATTGGCCGAGCAGCCGACCCGGGAGCCCTCCGCGTTCCTTCGAACGTTTCGCGCGCTGCCGGTGCGGTTGCGTGCGCAGGGGGGCTGAGATGCGCGTCGTGGTCGACCATGATCTGTGCGGAACCACCGGGCAGTGCGTGCTGACGCTGCCGGGCACCTTTCGCCAGCGCGAACCGGACGGCGTGGCCGAAGTGTGCGTGGCGACGGTCCCGCAGGCGCTGCACGCCGCCGTGCGGCTCGCGGCCAGCCAGTGTCCGGTCGCCGCCATTCGGCTCATCGAAAGCGACGCTGGCGATGACGAGCGCGCCAGCGCCGACCCTGCGCCTTCTCCGGCAGTGGCCGAGCGGCATGCCGCGAAAGACCAACGCAATCCAGGCGGACACGATGGGACGGTTTGAAGGCAAGGTGGCCGTGGTGACCGGCGCCGGCGCCGGCATCGGCAAGGCATGCGCCCTCGCCATCGCGCGCGAGGGCGGCAGAGTGGTGGTGGCCGACATTGATGGCTCGGCGGCCATCGCCTGCACCGCGCAGATCGCGGCCGAAGCGGGCCACGCGCTGGCCCTGGCGATGGACATCGCCGATGCGCAGGCGGTGGCAGCGCTGTTCGAGACGGCGGAGCGGCACTTCGGTGGGGTCGACCTGCTGGTTAACAATGCGAGCGCCATGCACCTGACCCCGCGCGACCGCGCGATCCTCGACCTGGATCTGGCGGTCTGGGATCAGACCATGGCGACCAATCTGCGCGGCACGCTGCTCTGCTGCCGACACGCC
The DNA here is from genome assembly GCF_000426265.1 of Bradyrhizobium sp. Cp5.3. NCBI lineage: Bacteria > Pseudomonadati > Pseudomonadota > Alphaproteobacteria > Hyphomicrobiales > Nitrobacteraceae > Bradyrhizobium > Bradyrhizobium sp. Cp5.3. The sequence goes on from NZ_AUFA01000027.1 coordinate 66,109, forward strand.
ATCGCACGGATGATCGCCCGCGGCGGTGGCGCGATCGTCAACATGTCGTCGTGCCAGGGGCTCAGCGGTGACACCGCGCAGACATCCTACGCCGCGTCGAAGGCGGCGATGAACATGCTGTCGGCCTCGCTCGCCACCCAGTACGGTCATGCGCAGATCCGCTGCAACGCGGTTGCGCCGGGTCTCATCATGACCGAGCGTCTCCTCGCCAAGCTGGATGAGTGCATGCAAGGGCATCTGCGCCGGCACCAGCTCCTGCCGCGCGTCGGCCGCCCCGAGGACGTGGCCGCGCTGGTGGCGTTCCTGCTCTCCGACGATGCGGCGTTCATCACCGGCCAGGTCGTGTGCATCGATGGCGGCATGCTGGCGCATGTGCCGACGTATGCCGACGGTGGCAACAGCCGCGCCGCGCGGCCTGCCGGCGACACCGCGGCGCCGCGCTGCTGATGGACATGCTGCTCAACCCGCTGGACCGTCGGCAGCGACTGCGGTGCGACATCCCGGTCGTGCCCGGCGCTTTCCCCCTGGTCGGGCATCTTCCCGCCATCGTCTGCGACCTGCCGCGCCTGCTGCGGCGCGCGGAACGGACGCTGGGCAGCCACTTCTGGCTGGATTTCGGCCCTGCCGGACACCTGATGACCTGCGTGGATCCGGATGCGTTCGCACTGCTCCGGCACAAGGACGTGTCCTCGACGCTGATCGAAGAGATCGCGCCCGAATTGCTTGGCGGAACGTTGGTCGCCCAGGACGGCGGCGCGCACCGGCAGGCGCGCGATGCGATCAAGGCGGCGTTCCTGCCCAAGGGGCTGACCCAGGCCGGCATCGGCGAGCTGTTCGCGCCCGTCATCCGGGCGCGGGTGCAGGCGTGGCGCGACCGCGGCGACGTAACCATCCTGCGCGAAACCGGCGACCTGATGCTCAAGCTCATCTTCAGCCTCATGGGAATCCCCGCGCAGGACCTGCCGGGATGGCATCGCAAGTACCGGCAACTGCTGCAGTTGATCGTCGCGCCCCCGGTCGACCTGCCCGGACTGCCCTTGCGGCGTGGCCGCGCCGCCCGCGACTGGATCGACGCGCAGTTGCGCCAGTTCGTCCGCGACGCGCGCGCGCATGCCGCGCGCACCGGGTTTATCAACGACATGGTGAGCGCCTTCGATCGCAGTGACGATGCGCTCTCCGATGACGTCCTGGTCGCCAATATCCGCTTGCTGCTGCTTGCCGGTCACGACACCACCGCATCGACGATGGCATGGATTGTGATCGAGCTGGCGCGACAGCCTGTGCTGTGGGACGCCCTGGTCGAGGAGGCGCAACGCGTGGGCGCGGTGCCGACCCGGCACGCGGACCTGGCGCAGTGTCCGGTCGCCGAGGCGCTGTTCCGCGAGACGCTGCGCGTGCATCCGGCGACCACGCTCCTGCCGCGTCGCGCGCTGCAGGAACTGCAACTCGGCCAACGGCGCATTCCCGCGGGCACCCATCTGTGCATCCCGCTGCTGCATTTCTCGACCTCGGCGCCGCTGCACGAGGCGCCTGATCAGTTCCGCCTGGCGCGGTGGCTGCAACGCACGGAGCCGATCCGGCCAGTGGACATGCTGCAGTTCGGCACCGGCCCACACGTCTGCATCGGCTACCACCTGGTATGGCTGGAACTGGTGCAGTTCTGCATCGCCTTGGCGCTGACCATGCACAAGGCCGGGATGCGGCCGCGGTTGCTGAGCGGCGTCGAAAAAGGCCGGCGCTATTACCCGACCGCACATCCGTCCATGACAATCCGCATCGGATTCTCATGAGCTGGCATCGCATGCCCGTATGGCGAGGCAGCGGCGCCGGCGACGCGCGGCATTGCTGCACTCGGCGCGCGCGCTCGGTGCGACGCAGGTAACACCGCGGCGGCTCGCCGCTCGCCGTGGCCGTCTGCTGTCAGGTACAAGGACATGAACAACATGCAGACCGGTTCTACGCTACACGACGACCGGACTGGCGTTTCCGCGCTCGGCGGATTGGGCGCGCAGGCGCGCGACGCATCCGGCAGGCTGCTTTCGGAGATCTGGATGCAGGACGGCGCAAAGAGGGTCGAACAGGCGCTGGCGCGTCTTCTCTGCGCCGAAGACGACGGTGAGACCGAGCTGATGGCGGCGATGCGCTACGCCACCTTGCACGGCGGGAAGCGCACCCGCGCCTTGCTCTGTCTGGCTGCCGGCGCACTGGCCGACACGCCGGCGCACATGCTCGACGACGTCGGCGCCGCCATCGAGATGATGCACGCCTGTACCCTGGTCCACGACGACCTGCCCGCGATGGACGACGACGTGCTTCGCCGCGGCCTTCCGACCGTGCATGTCAAGTTCGGCGAAGCCACTGCGATCCTGGTCGGCGATGCGCTGCAGGCGCACGCCTTCCTGACCCTGGCGAGCCTGGATGCGCCGGGCGACAACCGTATCGCGCTCGTGCGCGAACTGGCGCAGGCGGTGTCCGCCGAGGGTGCCGCAGGCGGGCAGGCCATGGATCTGTCGCTGGTTGGAAAGCACGCCGAGCTGGACAGGATCGTGGCGATGCACCGGATGAAGAGCGGAGCACTAGTGCGCGCGTCCGTTCGCATGGGCGCGCTATGCGCCATCGCGGAGGATGCCGCGCAGGCTGCGCTGTACTGTGCGCTCGATCGCTACAGCGCCTGTTTCGGCCTGGCGTTGCAGGTGGTCGACGACATTCTCGACGCGACAGCGGATACCGCGACGCTGGGCAAGACCCCCGGCAAGGACGCGGCAGTGCAGAAGCCGACCTGCGCGTCGATCATGGGGTTGCAGGCAGCGCGCCAGTTCGCGCTGGATCTGTTGCGCGACGCTGGGGACGCCATCGCCCCGCTGGGGCCGCGTGCGGAACGGTTGGCGCAGATCCTGCAGCGGGCCAACGTGTATCTGTCCAAGCACGCGCCATGCGCATGAGCGCGCCCGTCCGCATGGAGTCGCCCCTGTGCCGCTGCGATCGGCCGGCGGCAGCGGTGCATGCTGCACTGTGTCCGAGTCCGCGGCGCCGATCGCAGCGGTTGCCCAGCACGGCCGCGGCGGACGCGGCGCGCTGCGCGCAAGCCTATGCGCCGGGCCGCGACGGGCCTGCGGCGACGTGCGCGGCGTCTGCCCGATCCGGTTCTCGTCAACCGTCTGCAGAAGGAACATCCCGCGTGAACGCGCTGTCCGAACAGATCCTCTCCGAATTGCGCCACCTGCTGAGTGAGATGAGCGATGGCGGCAGCGTCGGTCCGTCCGTCTACGACACGGCGCGAGCTCTGCAGTTCCACGGCAACGTCACCGGTCGGCAGGACGCATACGCGTGGCTCATCGCGCAGCAACAGGCCGATGGCGGATGGGGAAGCGCGGACTTCCCGCTGTTCCGCCATGCGCCCACGTGGGCGGCGTTGCTGGCATTGCAGCGTGCCGATCCTCTTCCCGGCGCTGCCGACGCAGTCCAGGCTGCAACCAGGTTCCTCCAGCGCCAGCCCGATCCCTACGCGCATGCGGTGCCGGAAGACGCGCCGATCGGCGCGGAGCTGATCCTGCCGCAGTTCTGCGGCGAGGCCGCATTCTTGCTGGGCGGCGTGGCGTTTCCGCGCCACCCGACACTGTTGCCGTTGCGGCAAGCGTGCCTGGTCAAGCTGGGGGAGGTGGCGACGTTGCCGAGCGGCCATCCGTTGCTGCACTCCTGGGAAGCCTGGGGGACGTCGCCGACCACCGCATGCCCGGATGACGACGGCAGCATCGGCATCAGTCCGGCGGCCACCGCCGCGTGGCGTGCGCACGCCGTGACACAGGAGAGCACGCCGCAGGTCGAGCGCGCCGACGCGTATCTGCAGGCGGCATCGCGGGCGACGCGCAGCGGCATCGAAGGTGTCGTTCCCAACGTCTGGCCGATCAATGTGTTCGAGCCATGCTGGTCGCTGTACACCCTGCATCTGGCCGGGCTGTTCGCGCATCCCGCGCTCGCCGAGGCGGTGCGCGTGATCGTCGCGCAGCTCGACGCCCGCCTGGGCGTGCGCGGGCTGGGCCCAGCCTTGCACTTCGCGGCCGATGCGGACGACACCGCCGTTGCGTTGTGCATCCTGCGCCTTGCAGGCCGCGACCCGGCGATCGATGCGTTGCGCCATTTCGAAATCGGCGAGCTGTTCGCCACTTTCCCCGGCGAGCGCAATGCCTCGGTGTCGACCAACATCCATGCCCTGCACGCGTTGCGACTGTTGGGAAAGCCCGCCGCCGGCACCAGCGCCTACGTCGAGGCCAATCGCAACCCGCACGGTCTATGGGACAACGAAAAATGGCACGTTTCGTGGCTATATCCCACCGCGCATGCGGTCGCTGCGCTGGCGCAAGGCAAGCCCCAGTGGCGCGACGAGCGCGCGCTGGCGGCGCTGCTGCAGGCGCAGCGCGACGACGGCGGCTGGGGTGCCGGTCGCGCGTCCACATTCGAGGAAACCGCCTATGCGCTGTTCGCGTTGCGCGTGATGGACGGCAGCGAAGAGCCGACAGGGCGCCGGCGCATCGCGCAGGCGGTGGCGCATGCGCTGGAGTGGATGCTCGCCCGCCATGCGGCGCATGCATTGCCGCAGACGCCGCTGTGGATCGGCAAGGAACTGTATTGCCCCACCCGGGTCGTGCGCGTGACCGAACTCGCCGGGTTGTGGCTGGCGCTTCGTTGGGGCGGCGCGTCCTGGCCGAGGGAGCAGGAGCGGCGTCATGATCCAGACTGAACGCGCGCTGCAGCAGGTGCTGGAGTGGGGGCGTTCCCTGACCGGGTTCGCCGACGAGCATGCCGTGGAAGCGGTCAGGGGCGGCCAGTACATCCTGCAGCGCATCCACCCGAGCCTGCGCGACACCAGCGCTCGCACCGGCCGCGATCCGCAGGACGAAACGCTGATCGTGGCGTTCTATCGCGAACTGGCGCTGCTGTTCTGGCTCGACGATTGCAACGACCTTGGCCTGATCGCGCCGGAGCAGCTCGCCGCGGTGGAGCAGGCGCTGGGGCAGGGCGTGCCGTGCGCGCTCCCCGGATTCGAGGGCTGCGCTGTGCTGCGCGCTTCGCTGGCCGCGCTCGCCTACGATCGTCGCGACTATGCTCAGCTTCTCGACGATACCCGGTGCTACTGCGCGGCGCTGCGCGCCGGACACGCGCAGGCGGCAGGGGCGGAACGCTGGTCCTACGCCGAGTACCTGCACAACGGCATCGATTCGATCGCCTACGCGAACGTATTCTGTTGCCTGTCGTTGCTGTGGGGGCTGGACATGGCGACCTTGCGCGCGCGTCCGGCGTTTCGCCAGGTCCTGCGGCTCATCTCCGCGATAGGGCGCCTGCAGAACGATCTGCATGGACTCGACAAGGACAGGTCGGCCGGCGAGGCCGACAACGCGGCGATCCTGCTGCTGCAGCGCTATCCGGCTATGCCTGTGGTGGAGTTCCTCAACGACGAGCTGGCCGGCCATACGCGCATGCTGCACCGGGTGATGGCGGAAGAACGCTTTCCCGCGCCGTGGGGACCGTTGATCGAGGCCATGGCGGCCATGCGCGCGCAGTACTACCAGACTTCGACCAGCCGCTACCGCAGCGACGCTGCGGGGGGAGGCCAGCGTGCGCCGGCCTGAACGCGCGGGAGGCGGCGGCGTGCGCGCGCTGCCGTCGGTCCGATCCGACCAACGCCGTCGCCCGATTCGACGGATGGAGCGAGCATGAGCGACACCGCCCTGAGCCGGCGCAAGGACGACCGTCTGGACATCGTGCTGGATCGGCGAACGGCGCCGGCCACGGTCGCCGCCGGCTGGGAGTACATAACGCCGCCGCGGTGAGGCAGAACCGGCCCGACGCGCATCCCTTCGCGAATATTGTCTCGGGGTCGTACAACACGACGAGAACCAGAAACCGAGGGTCATGCGTAAGACGTCGCTTACGTGGATCGCACTGTCATTTCGGAAGGACGATGGAGCCGAAGTGGCGGACGAGACGTCGCGCATTGATGCGGCGAGAAATGCGATGCTCGCGCGCGATCATTTCGCAGCGACATCCTTTGATTTCAGCTTCTCGCCTATGGAGAGCGATTTTCCCAACACATCGGCCACGTTGCGCAGCGCCGTCAAACGATCCGGAAGCTGCTCGTTCATAATCCGCTGCAACGGCCCCGTCATTCCCAGAGCATAAAACACGCGCCGGTCGGACAGGAAAATCGGAACCGCAATTGCGGCCAGGCCCTCGTCGATTTCGCCGATGCACGTCGCATGGCCTCGGCTCCTGACCGTGGCGAGCTCCTGTTCGATCCACTTCCGGTCATTGCGTGTGTTGGCCGTGAGGAGGGGCAGGTCGCCCGACGTCGCTTCGGCCAATACGGCCTTGCTTTGATAAGCGATGATCGCCTTGGCCGTTGCGGCTGCGTGCACCGGCATCTCGATTCCGGGCTGCACGTAGCTTCGCCAGCGCACGTCCGGTGAGATGGAAATCGCAACGACAACGCGCGCGCCGATGAGGCGTGTCAAATAGCAGGTCTCGGAGGTGGCGTCCGTGAGCTCCTGTAAATGTGCCCGCGCCAGTGCGGCGATCCATCCGTCGTCAGCGGTTGCATGCAAGAGGCGCAGCAAGCGGTCGCCCAACTGATAGGCCCGGCCACCGACACTGTCCTTCGCAAGTCCCGCTCGCACCAGACCCTTGAGCAGGCGGTGTGCAGATGTCTTCGGAAGATCAAGCAGCGAGGAAACGTCTGCCAAAGTCAGCACCCCAGGGAAGGTCGCCACGAGCTCCAGCACCTGCATGTATCGGTCGAGCGGGCCCACTGCTTCATCGAATTTTGCCACTCTAATCCTCCTCGCGTGGAAACTTTATCCATGCGCGCGCCTCTCCTGCCGCTTGACTCGGCGAGCCAGAGCAGACCAGTTTTACGCAATACCGGAATAATGTTCCGGAAAACGGAACGAAAGTCAATAGCGATTGCAGGGAGCAGCCGCCGTGGTGCTGCCCCTCGGGGAAGCGTCACGAGGCACATCATGAAGATGACGAGGCAGGAGTTTCTGAAAGCGTTACTTGCGGCAACCGCGATGCCGTGGGTGGCAGCCGCACGCGCCGAGCAGGGAAGTCCGATCATCGTGGGCGCCACTGTGCCGATGACCGGACCACTGTCGCTCACCGGCAAGCAGTATCACAACTCCCTGATGATGGCCGAAGAGGACATCAACAAGGCCGGCGGAATTAACGGGCGCAGCCTCAAGATCGTTTTCGAGGACACGCAGGCCTCCAACAGCACGGCAGTGAATGCGTTCGTCAAGCTCGCACAGGAAACCAAGCCGTCGCTGTTCTTCCTGTCGAGCTATTCAACACAGAATCTGGCGGTGTCGCCGGAGCTGAAGAAGGTGCAGGTGCCGGCCTTCTATGCTGGTGGGGCAGATGTCGTGGCCGAAGGTGGCAACGAATGGATGTTCCGCGTGCGGCCGGCCGACAGCGTCTCAGCCGAAGGCATGGTGCAGTGTGCGCTCAATGTGCTGAAGGCCAAAAAACCCGGCATTCTCTACATCCAGAACGACTTTGGCCAAGGCGGCGCCCAGACTGCTGCCGAGCGTTTCGAGGCCTCCGGCGTGAGCGTGGTGGGCACGGGCGCCTATGGTCAGAACGACAAGGATTTTTCGGCGCAACTGCTCGGTCTACGCGGCAAAGGCATCGACGTCCTTCTGATCTTCAACTACCCGCAGGACGGTGCGCTCGTGCTTCGTCAGGCGAAGATGCTCGGCCTCAAGATGCCGCTGGTCACATCTTCGGCGGCATTGGTGCCGGCGGCACTACAACTCCTGTCGGCAGCCGATCTCGACGGTGTCTGGGGCGTTGTCGACACCTTCATCGATCCATCGGTTGGCGGGCGCATGCAGGATTTCGTCGAGCGCTTCAAAGCGAAATTCGGCACCGACCCGGATCCCTACGGGCTCGCCTATTACGATGGTGCGATGTTGGCAGCTGAGGGCCTGCGCAAGGTCGGTACCGATCCCAAAGCACTACGGGACTGGTTCGCAGCCGTGAAAGGCTGGCAGGGCATCGGTCATCTCTATTCCTACGATGCCAAGGGCAACGGCGTCTTCGATCTGGCTGTGGTGAAGTCCAAAGTCGGGACCAAATCGCTGGAGTTGGTTCAGGCCATCAAGCTGAACTGACCCGCCGACTGGCGACGCTCGCGTTCCGCGCTCGGACCATCCAGAGATGCAGGATCTCTGCCCCAAGATGGCTTGGCGCTGACAGACCGGCCTGCAAGAAGATCAGGACGACATGACGGATCTCATCCAACTGCTCATCAACGGACTGGCTATCGGCAGCGTCTATGCGCTCGCCGCGATCGGCTTCGTTATCGTCTACTCCGCGACAGGCGTGGTGAATTTCGCTGCCGGGCAGTTCGTGGTGTTCGGCACTTTCGCAGGCGTCGCCATGCTACTCAATGCACAATTGCCCTGGCCAGTGGGCTACGGCGCTGCCCTGCTTGCGATGGCACTGTTCGGAGTTCTATTTTTTGCGGTGCTATACCTGCCGCTGCGCACCAGTCCGGTGGTGACAATCATCATTGGTACGGTCGCGATCGGCATTACCATGCAGAACGCGGCGCTGCTAGCGTTCGGCTCTTGGCCGTTCCGACTGCCGTCGCCGGTAGAAGGAGTGAATTTCATAATTGCAGGCGCAACGATTTCTGCCCATGCGGTCGCTGTGGTGATTGTCACGGCTTTGATGGTTGCGCTGCTGTGGCTCCTGTTCTTCCGCACCTCACTCGGCATCGGGATGCGCGCGGTGGCGCAGGATATCAAAGCTGCCCGGCTGATGGGCCTTAAGGTCAATCGTCTGCTTGCGCTATCTTGGATCCTCGCTGCGCTGCTCGCGGGTATCGCCGGTTTGATGCTAGGACCAATGTGGTTCGCCGACACCAGCATGGGGGATCCCATCGCGCTCAAGGCGTTCGCAGCCACAATCATTGGCGGCTTCGGCAGTTTGCCGGGGGCTATTGTCGGCGGCCTGTTCGTTGGCCTCAGCGAAGTTCTGGGCGCATCCTACATCTCCTCCGCTTACAAGGACCTGATCTCCTTCGGAATCATGATCTTGTTCCTGCTGGTGCGCCCGCAGGGTGTGTTCGGCGAACGCGTTCAGGACCGGGGCTGATCGATGTCGATACGCTTTCCGCTCCTGCTCGGCGCCTTCATTTTGATCGCAGGTCTCGGCCTGTCGATGATGTTGGCCGACCACCACCTTCGGCTGCTCAATCTTGCCGTGATTTCGGCAATCGCCGTCATCGGGCTTAACTTTGCCTTCGGTTATGCCGGGTTGATCTCGCTCGGTCATGCGGCTTTCGTCGGGGCGGGCGCCTACGGCGTTGCGCTGCTGACCACGCTGTTGGCGTGGTCACCATGGCTAGCGCTGCCCGCCGCGGTTGCCGGCACGGCGCTCTTAGCCATGTTGATCGGCGTTCCGCTCCTGCGGCTGAAAGGCCACTATCTCGCGCTGGCAACGCTCGGGTTCAACGTCTGCTTCTCCATTGTCGCCGCCAACTGGATCGAGGTGACCGGTGGTACCAACGGCATCTCTCGCATTCCCGAGCTGCAAATTGCCGGCCACGCACTGGGCAATGAGCGCAGCTACCTGTGGTTCGCTCTGCTGGTGCTGGCGGCTTCCGCCACTGTGGCCGCGCTCATTCATGCCTCACGCCATGGGCGGGCGATGATTGCGGTACGCGATGACGAGACGGCCTCGTCCATGACGGGCATCGACGTCCCCAGGGCCAAGCTCGCCGCCTTCCTCCTTTCGTCAGTCTATGCGGCCGTGGCCGGAGGCCTGTTCGCCTGCCACATGCGCTTCATTTCGCCTGAAGATTTCAATTATGCGCACTCCATCACTTACCTCGCGATGCTGGTGGTCGGCGGCGAAGGATCGATCGTGGGCGCCATTCTGGGCGCGCTGCTCGTGACTTTTCTACCGGAATGGCTGCGCTTCCTCGGCTCCGCCTATCTCGCGTTCTTTGGTCTTTTTGTCCTTGCCATTCTCATCTTCTTGCCCTCAGGCCTTGCTGGGATTCGCCGGCCGGCCAGCTTCAGCCGCGACGGGCGTATAAAGACGTTGGCGTTGGTCGGTGCCTCAAGGGAGGCGCGCCAATGAGCCTGCTGCAGGCCACAGAAGTCGCCAAGCGCTACGGCGGGCTTGCCGCACTCTCGGACGTCGGCCTGTCGGTCGGGGAGGGCGAATTCGTCGCTGTCATCGGCCCAAACGGCGCCGGCAAATCGACGCTGCTCAACGTCCTTACCGGACTTGTTTTGCCTGATGGGGGCAGAGTGTTGCTCGACGGATGGGACATGACGCGCGCCGCAACGCACAAGCGGGTTCGCGGCGGCCTCGGGCGCACCTTTCAGCACGGCCGTCCGTTCGCGAGATTGAGCGTGCTCGAAAACGTCATGACCGGCGCGGCCATCCAAAGTGGCCGCAGCGAGTTGGACCTGCGCGAACGGGCCATGGCAGTGCTCGATCAGATGGGGCTTGCGGCGGACGCGCAAGCACCGATCAAATCCCTATCCTATGGTCACCGGCGCATGGTCGAGATGTGCCGGGCGCTCGCCTGCGAGCCCCGCGTGCTGCTGCTCGACGAGCCTGCCGCCGGACTCAATTCCGCCGAGGTTGATCAGCTGGTCGACCGGCTCACGGAATTGAGGGTTAAGCACCGGATCGCCATCGTTCTGATCGAACACAACATGGGGATGGTGATGCGCCTAGCGGAGCGGATCATGGTGCTGAACTTCGGCTGCAAGATCGCCGAGGGCACGCCATCTGAGATCCAGAGCAATCCCGCAGTGCTGTCGGCCTATCTCGGCGAAGGTTATCGTCATGCTGGCGTGTAACGATCTGACGGTCGCCTATGGCGACATCGTCGCGCTGCAGGGCGTGACGCTGGAGGTGGGCCGGGGCGAGACGGTCGCCCTTATTGGTGCCAACGGAGCTGGCAAGACCACGCTGCTGCACGCGATCTCGGGCCTGAATCCGGTCAGGTCGGGCGACATAGTATTCGAAGGCACGTCGGTGGCTCGGCTCGCCAGCGACCGCCGCGTCGAGCTCGGCATCTCCCAGGCGCCCGAAGGACGGCGGATCTTTCCCGGCCTGACTGTGGAGGAGAACCTCACGCTTGCCACGGTGAACTGGCGGCGCTGGCGCCAGCCGATTGCCGACGATCTTGCACGGGCGTTCGACCTTTTTCCGCGCCTGAAGGAGCGTCGCCGGCAGCTCGGCTGGTCTCTGTCTGGAGGTGAGCAGCAGATGCTGGCAATCGGGCGGGCGCTGATGGCCCGGCCGCGTTTGCTCCTGCTCGATGAGCCTTCACTTGGGCTCGCACCTCGTCTGGCAGAAGAGGTCTACGAGCGCGTCAGGCAGATCGCTGACAGTGGGCTCACGATTTTGGTCGTGGAGCAGAATACGGTCCTGGCATTGTCGGTGGCAGACCGGGCCTATGTTCTGGAAACGGGCCGCATCGCTCTTCAGGGCACCGCCGATGACCTCAAGCAGAATACGCGCGTCCGCGAAGCCTATCTCGGACGCTGATCTTTCGGGCGAGGAAACAACAAGATGTATCCTGACATGACCTCAAAGTCGAAAGCACTCTATGATCGCGCTCTGACGAGCCTACCGGGCGGCAACACCCGCACCACGGTGTTCATGAAGCCATATCCGATCTATGCCGCGCGTGGAGCGGGGTGCCGGGTTTGGGATGTTGACGGCAATGAACTGATCGATTGCATCAACAATTTCACCTCGCTGATTCATGGTCACGCCCATCCGGCACTGATCCAGTCGGCGACGCGGCAGCTCGCGCTCGGTTCTGCCTTCGGAATGCCGACGGAGTCAGAGATCGACCTTGCCGAGCTACTTGCCGCGCGGCTGCCGTCAGTCGACCAGGTCCGGTTTGCCAACTCCGGCACGGAAGCCGTGATGATGGCGCTGAAAGCGGCGCGTGCGTTTACTGGGCGCCCGAAGATCGCCAAGTGCGAGGGCGCCTACCACGGTTCCTACGATTATGCCGAGGTCAGTCTCGATCCGAAGCCGGCAGACTGGGGCGGCAACGCGCCAGTCTCAGTTGCCTATGCCAAAGGTACACCGGACAAGGTGCTGGCCGACGTCGTAACGATTCCCTTCAACGATATCGATGGCGCCGTCAGCCTGATCCGGGAGCATGGTCGCGATCTTGCCTGTGTGCTGGTCGATCCGATGCCGAACCGCGCAGGCCTCATACCCGCCGACAAGGCCTATCTCGAAGCGCTGCGTCAAGCGACGCGCGAGGTCGGTGCGCTGCTGGTCTTCGATGAGGTGATATCCTTCCGTCTCGGCTATCACGGCGCCCAGGGAATATGGGACATTGATCCTGATCTCACCACGCTTGGCAAGATCATCGGCGGCGGGTTTCCGGTCGGCGCAATCGCCGGCAGGAAGGAGGTCATGGCCGTCTTCGATCCGCGCCATGGCAAGCCGGCGTTACCTCATGGCGGTACGTTCTCGGCCAATCCGATCACGATGCGGGCCGGGCTGGCAGCTATGGAGCTCTTGGACCAGAGCGCATTCGCACGGCTGGATGCGATCGGCGAAACCGTACGAAATGGCATCAACGACGCATTCCGTCGCCATGGCGTACCGGGCAGCGCGGTCGGACTCGGATCGCTCTTGAAACTGCACTTCTCCGAGCGCCCGATCCGCGACTATCGCTCGGCGTACATGACCGAAGGCGAGACCAAACGACAAGGTGTGTTTAATCTCGCGTTTCTCAACCGCGGCATTCTCGCCGCCGGCTACGGGTTGATGGCGCTGTCGCTGCCGATGACGGACGCAGATATCGAGAGTATCGTCCGCGCGGCCTCGGATGCTCTGGCGCAGGTTGCGTCACAAACCTGACGCGCCCCAAGAGTCTTGAAGTTGGTAAGTCTCGCGTGGGGCCATTGTGGTCATACGCCGCGAAACATTATTTGTCTGAAATAGGTGCGAGAATGGCCCACAAGGTTGATCCCATTACGCGGTCCGTCGTTCAGCATCGGTTGACCTCGATCGTTGCGGAAATGGGCGAGGCGATGCTTCGCACATCCTATTCCCAGATCCTCAACTCGAGCCGAGACTTCTCGTTAGCGATCTGCGACGTCCAGTCCCGCCTGATCGCCCAGGCCGACCACATCCCGGTCCATGTCGGTGCGCTGCCCTGGGCGACGCGGGCGGTGGAGGAGCGCTTCAAGGATGTCGCGCCCGGCGACGTCATCCTGATGAATGATCCCTATCACGGCGGCAGCCATTTGCCCGACCTGACCGCATTCGTGCCGGTCTTTGACGGCGGCCGGCGGCTGTTCTGGAGTATCGTACGCGCGCACCAGAGCGATATCGGCGGCGCAACGCATGGCGCCTACAACCCCGCTGCTACCGAAATCTGGCAGGAGGGGCTGCGCATCCCGCCAATCAAGCTCTACGAGGCTGGCCGGCTGCGCGAGGACATTCTAGACATGTTGGCACTGAATGTGCGCAACGCTCACGATTTCCGCGGTGATCTTGCCGCCATGATTGGAGCGGCGCACATGGGCGAGCGGCGGATGGGGCGGCTGTTCGCCGAGTTTGGCGCGCCAGTGGTCGGAGCCGCGATCGAATCCATCCTCGATGCCGCCGAACAGCAGACGCGCGCGGTGGTCTCGACCTGGAAGGATGGCGTGTTCTACGGTGAAGCCTTCCTTGATGACGACGGTCACGGCCGCAGCGATATCCGGATCGCAGCCAAGGTTACGAAGACAGGCAGCCAGATCCAGGTCGACCTGTCGGAGTCAGACCCGCAGAGCACGAGCTTTGTCAATTCGTCGCACGCCAATATGCATGCGGCAGTCGTGATGGCATTTGCCTATCTGATCGACGCCGAAATTCCCAAGAACGCTGGCGCGCTGCGGCCGCTCGCCGTCGTTGCCAAGCAGGGCACGATTGTATGGGCGGATCCCGGTCGGCCAGTGACGCTGTGCACCAGCCATCCATCCAACGAGATCGTGGAGGCGGTGGTCAAGGCGTTGTCAGGATCTTGTCCGGATCGAGCCATGGGTGGCTGGAGTCGGCGCTTCCGCATCGCTGTGCAGGGCGAGGATCCTCGCGACGGGCGCAGCTTCATCTGGCATATGTTCCAGGCGCGCCCTGGCGGTGGCGCTTCTTCTCGCGGTGATGGCTGGTCGTCGATCGGCGAATGGCACACGGTCGGTGGCCTCAAGTTCGGCAGCATCGAGGTCGCGGAGGCACGCTTCCCCCTTCACTTCCGTCATCATGAATATCGGCCCAATTCCGGCGGCGATGGTCAATTCCGCGGCGGTCTGGGCGTAAACCTCGATCTCGTCTTCGAAACCGAGAAGCCGGCGCTTGGCAACACCGCAGGTGATGGTGCCCGGCATGGCGCGTGCGGCATGCTGGGCGGCAAGGACGGGGCGCCGCATCACTACCGCCTGGTGTCGGCCGGTCGGCCGCCGCGCGTGCTGCGAACCAAAGAGGTCGGAATTGAAATCCACCCGGGAGATTGCCTCGAAGTGCGCTCCGCCGGTGGCGGAGGATGGGGCCCACCCGAGCGACGCACGCAGCAGGCCCGTCAGCGCGATGAGGAGCAGGGTCTCGTAACTCCAGGCGCAACGACAGAAGTGGTTGAGTAAAGATGTTGACGATTGGCATTGATGTTGGTGGCACGTTCACCGATCTGGTCGCGATCGACGCGACCGGACGTACCGTGTTCGCGAAATCTCCTTCCACGCCGCAGGACCAGTCGATCGGCGTGATGAACGGGCTCAACGAGCTCGCGCAGCGCCTCGACATGCCGCGCGCCGATATGTTGGTGGCGACGCAGCGGCTGGTGCATGGCACCACGGTCGCGACGAACGCGCTGCTCGAACGCAAAGGCGCGAAAGTCGCGCTGCTGACCACGCAGGGACACCGTGACGTCATTGAGATGCGTGAGGGATTGAAGGGCAATCGGTACGATCTACGGACCCCGCCGCCGGAGCCGCTGGTGCCGCGCGAACTGCGCTTCGGCGTTCGCGAGCGGCTGCGGCCGAACGGCGACGTGCTCCTGCCGCTCGACGATGGTTCGCTCGGCGAGGCCATCGAGTTGATCCGCGCCTCTGGCGCCACTTCGGTCGCGATCTGCTTCCTGCATGCTTATCGTAATCCGTCCCATGAGATCGCGGCAGCAGAGCGGCTTGCACGCGAGCTGCCCGGAGTGAGTGTGTCGCGCTCCAGTGACGTGTTGCCACAGATCAAAGAGTACGAGCGCGTCTCCACCACGATCGTGAATGCCTATGTCGGTCCTGCCGTGCGGCACTATCTGACGCGGCTCGAGCGCCGCTTGGCCGAGGCGGGGTTCGCGGGGAGCTTGTTCATCATTCTCTCCCATGGCGGCATGGCGCCGGTCGAGGAGGCGGGGCGTCTCGCGGCGGCGACCGTGCTGTCGGGGCCTGCGGGCGGCATCTCCGGTTCCCGCCGCTGTGCGGAGCTGCTGGCGCTCCCGGATCTGGTGCCCTTCGACATGGGCGGAACGAGCACCGATATCTCCTTGATCGCGGACGGACGCGCGACGCTGTCGGCTGACGGCCGGCTGGCGGACCAACGCATCGCGCTGCGCAGTCTGGACATCGCCAGCATCGCGGCGGGCGGGGGCTCTATCGCCAGTGTTGATGCCGGCGGCATCATTCGCGTCGGGCCCGAAAGTGCCGGCGCGATGCCGGGCCCAGCCTCTTATGGCAACGGCGGTACAGAGCCGACCGTGACCGATGCAAATATCTTGTTGGGTTATCTCGATGCGGCGGCATTCATGGGCGGACGGCGTCCACTCGATCGGGCCGCGGCGGAGGCGGCAATCGATCGCCTCGCAGCTTCGCTCGGTGTGACACGCATCGAGGCCGCTGCCGGAATCTATCGACTGGTCAATCTCAAAATGGCCGACGGCATCCGGCTAATGACCTTGCGGCGTGGCGTCGATCCGCGGAAGTTCGCGCTCCTAAGCTTCGGTGGCGCCGCAGGTCTGCACGCTGCCGAGGTAGCGCGCGAGCTCGACATCAAGCGGATCATAGTGCCTACGGCCGCCTCGGTGCTGTCGGCTTGGGGTATGCTGACCAGCGACCTGCGTTACGAGGTGAGCCGCACTCATTTCGAGGCAGGCACCCGTACGACCGCCTCAGACATTCGCGAGATTTTCGCTGATCTGGAGGAGCAAGCTGCCAAGCGGTTGCGCAGCTGGTTTGACGGGCCGGTCGTGACCGAACGCTCCGCCGAAATGCGGTATGGAGAGCAGGTGTTCGAGGTCGACGTACCGCTCAGCGACGTCAACCTCACCGCGCCAGCGCTGGTCGCTGAGGTCGAAGAGCGCTTTCATCGTCGCCATGAGGAACTTTACACCTACGCCTCCCGCGATCAGGAAGTCGTGTTCGTCAATGCGCGGGTCGCTGCTGTTGGTGCGGTTCCTAGAAGTGAGGGAGCCAACATGCCGACGCCGGCGACCGAGCCAAGCGCGCCGCCTGCAAGCAAACGGCAGGCCTTCTTTGGCACTTGGTGTGAGGTTCCGGTCTACGCGCTGGAAAAATTGCGTCCAGGCCATGTGCTGGAGGGCCCAGCGATCATCGAGGCCGAGACGACGACGGTCGTCATCAACCGCGACGATCGTACAATGGTCAATGCGTTGGGATGGCTCGATATTGAGCTCGGGATTTGCAAAGAGGACTAGCTTAGCCCCACTATCTGAGCTTGAGCGCTCCAGGCTCCATGGTTGGCTGATTCGCGCTAAACTGTCTGTCCTCATTTGTGCTAGCGTCGAAGGTCGGTCCCGACCAACCTGTTCACCCGGGCGACGAAAGTGCAACGAATTGGACGAAAGGACAGGACGCGGGTTCTAAGCTACCCACTGTGGCGCATCGAGCCTGGGATATCTGGTATTCGACCAATCGCAAGCGTTGAACTTGTTTTTGGGCCGACGATCGCGCCCCAACTTCATCAGATGCCGCGCTCATCTGCCTCTAAAGGAGCACTTTGGACGCTGTTGTTTGGCATCAGCGATTGGCGTTGTGTAAAGCCTGACTGCGACAATTGGAGGGAAGAACTGGCCTCGTCTGCCATCGAGAACCATGGCGCGCCACGGCCGATGAAGATGGGCACTATTGTTTCGCCGTGGCGCTATGATGCGGCAGTCGAAACTGCGATCAGGACGTCGATCACGCGCGGCGGTTGAAGGGTATGCGCCAATATTCGGGTTGAGCGGATCAAGCCCGTATGGCATAATATGCCATACGGGCCCGCTTTTCGATCACCTGAGAGGATGCCGATGCCCACCAGAAATGTCGTGCTGACGGAGCGCCAGGAAGAGCTCCTTGAGACCCTCGTCAAGTCCGGGCGTTATCAGAACGCCAGCGAAGTGCTGCGCGATGGACTGCGGCTCGTGGAGCAACGCGAGGCGGAGGACGCGGGCAAGCTGAAAGCCCTGCGGGCAGCGGCTCGCGCCGGTGTCGGCGCGTTGGATCGAGGAGACTTCAAAGAATTTGGGAATATCGAGGAGTTGCAAACCTTTTTGAATGACCTCTCGGAGAAGGTCATCTCCCGAACCGCCGAATAGAGCCCTCATGGCCGACCAGAGATGGCGCGTTCGTCTCGGCGCTGCCGCGGAGGTCGACTTTGCCAACATCCTCAAATGGACCACTGAGAATTTTGGCGCGCGACAATCTCGAGTCTATCGGGACACCCTTATTCAGGCGATTGGCGAACTTGCTGATGGTCCCAATGTAGCTGGCTCCAAGGCTCGCGACGAGATCATGCCAGGCGTTCGCACGCTCCACGTTGCGCGGCGTAGCCGTCGGGGGAGCCATTTCCTGATGTACCGGGTCGTGCCGAACAGCACGATCGAAATCGTGCGCATCCTCCACGACAGAATGGACCTTCGCCGGCACGTCCCATCTCCCCCCGACGAGAGCACCGAATAGAGCTGGCGCATCGCAGGAACGCCGGCGCGCCTCTGGATGCGCCAGCCTGCTCTGGCGTAGAATTGTAAGTGGCGCGCCCGACACGATTCGACCGTGTGGCGCTCTATCCAGCTGAGCTACAGGTGCATCTATCTTAGCCTAAACCGACCGACCTTCGAAGGTCAACGGATTCGGTATCTCAATCGACCCTCTCATCCCAACGTTCCAGTTCGTCCTGCTAATGCAGGCTGCGCTACGCGTCGTGATGGATATCAACAAGCCTCGCAATTAACAACGAGCGCTTGGCCCTTTCAGCGACTTTCGACCACGGTGGAGGATTTCTCGGCTAGGATCTCGCGGAGCCACGAAAGAAACACCGCTGTCGCAGGGGATGCCTCTCGCCCAGGATTTGGAATAGCGAGAAACCCGTTCGCGATGCGAAGCGTGCGCGGATGGGCGATGAGTTTTCCACCCGCAAGCTCTTCAGAAACCAGCCGGTGTTCCACAAGCGCTACACCCAACCCAGCCGCTGCCGCGCTGATGCAGAGGTGAGTATGTGGGAAGCTCAACTCCGACTCCGAAGCGACTTTGAGACCGACAGCAGATTGCCAGCGATCCCACATGTCGGGCGTCGCGTCGTGCGAAATGCGCGTCGAGATTTTGCGCCGCGCAACATGAGCTTTGAGCGGATAGCTGGGTGCAGAGACAAGGCCAAATACGACGTCGGCCAGAGGAAGAGCTCCCACTGTCTCGCCTGGGAATGAAAGCCGGTCCCAACTCAGCCTGACGTCCACGCCATCATGTTGCACGCTCCTGCCGTGAGCATGCATCGTGAGCTGTATCCGCCAATTGGGATGTTGCCTGTAAAACTCCGAAAGGCGCGGGACGAGCCACCTCATGGCGAACGTTGCACTACAGGCCACGTGAACGTTGGGTTCGCCGGCGAGGTTTCGCACGTTCTTATAGCCGCGCTCCAGGCGGTCGAGGACGTCCGTAACAGTGGTCAGAAGCGCCTCACCGTATCGATTGGGCCTGATGCCCGTCCCGGCCTTCTCGAAAACGCGGAAGCCGAGATGCTCCTGAAGGAGTTGCAGCTGCTTGCTGACAGCTCCGTGCGTACGACCGAGTTCCTCCGCTGCCCGGGTCATGGACCCGAGCCGGGCCGTCGCCTCGAAAGCTCGCAGGTACGATAGAGGCGGCAGGTCGCGTGACATGTGGATCTGATAGTTTTTCTCACGAATGACGTCAAGATTACTCGTTTTGCCGAAACGTCCGTGGAAGCTATGACCGTCCCAGATCGCAGCGAAGGCGGTGGTGACGGTGACTCAAAGCGATATTCAAAACATCAAGCGCAAGGCACTGATGACAGTGCTGGCGCACTCAGTTCTCAGTGAGATCGCTGAGCACTTGCGCGCGATTTCCTTGCCGGCCTACGAAAATCTGCGCGAGCCGGAAAACGGGCTTGTCATGTTGCGCGGTCGTATCGGCGGCGACGGGGCACCGTTCAATCTGGGCGAGGCGACGGTGTCGCGCGCTGCCGTGCGGCTTCCCAGTGGTGAAATCGGCTTCGGCTATGCGCTCGGTCGCAACCTGGAGAAGGCGAAGCTGATCGCGCTGTGCGATGCGCTCCTGCAGTCGCACGCCTTCGCTGCCACGTTGGAGCAAAAGGTCGCCGCACCGCTCCGCGACAAGCTCCTCGCGCGGCGCGAGCGGCGGGCTGGCCAGGCGGCGGCCACGAAGGTCGATTTCTACACCATGGTACGCGGAGAGGCGACGTCATGAACACAATCGCGGAATTGCCGTCGGGTTTCGCCGATAAGGTTCTGTCGGTGCAATCGACGTTTCGCTCTGTAATGAATGCGATGGCTCGTCCAGCCTCGTTGCAGCGGATCGCGCCGATGGCCGGCGCACCCGCTCCAATGATGCCCGCCATGGCGGCCATTGCGCTTACGCTGTTCGATCACGACACGCCGCTCTGGCTCGATACGCAGATGGCCGAAAGCCTCGATGTCCCGAGGTGGCTGAAGTTCCACACGGGCGCGCCTGTGGTCCACGATTGTAGCCTAGCCGCTTTTGCACTGATCGCGGACGGCGATCATCTTCCGGCCCTTGAGCATTTTGATTTCGGCAGCAGCGACTATCCCGATCGTTCGACGACGGTGATTGTGCAGGTCGAGAGCCTCAACACCGGGCACAGCTATGACCTGCGTGGCCCTGGTATCCAAGGCGTGGCGACTCTCCAGGCGACGATCCAGCCGGCCGATCTGTTCGAACGGCTGCGCGTTAACGAGGCGCTCTTTCCGCGTGGCATCGACACGATCCTGGTGGCCGGCGATGCCGTCATTGCGATCCCACGCACGACGCGACTTGTCACAAGAGGAAGCTAGACAATGTATGTTGCAGTGAAGGGCGGGGAGCGCGCCATCGAGAACGCTCATCGTCTGCTAGCACATGAGCGGCGTGGCGATAGAAGCGTTCCTGAATTGGGGCTCGATCAGATTTCGGAGCAGCTCAGCCTGGCCGTTGACCGTGTCATGAGCGAGGGCTCGCTCTATGATCGCGATCTTGCGGCGCTCGCGATCAAGCAGGCGCGCGGTGATTTGATCGAGGCGATCTTCCTGGTGCGCGCCTTTCGCACGACCCTACCGCGCTTCGGTTCGGCCGAGCCGATCAATACCGCCGACATGCGTGTCCAGCGGCGCATTTCGGCGACCTTTAAGGATGTTCCGGGTGGCCAGATCCTTGGTCCGACGTTTGACTATACCCATCGATTGCTCGATCCCGCGCTCGAACAAGGCTTTATTCCCGAGGAGCCGGCCATTACTGAGGCGGCCGATCTGTCAACGCCGTGCATCACTGACATCCTCGGCAGTGACGGGCTGATCGAGCCTTCGCCGCAAGGAGCGCCTGCGGAGATCACGGGCGATCTCACGCGCGACCCGCTGCGTTTCCCAGCTGCGCGCGACGTGCGCCTGCAGAATCTCGCACGGGGTGACGAGGGCTTTCTGCTGGCGATGGCCTATTCCAACGTGCGCGGCTATTTCCGGAGTCATCCCTTTGCCGGAGAGATCCGCTTCGGTGAGGTCGAGGTCGAATTCTTTGCGGAGGATGCCGGCCTCACTGTACCACTGGGTTCGATCGAGCTCACCGAATGCCAAATGGTCAACAAGTTCAACGGCTCGGCCAAGGAAGCTCCACGCTTCACCCGCGGCTATGGGCTTTCTTTCGGCCACAGTGAGCGCAAGACCATGTCGATGGCGCTGGTCGACCGCAGTTTGCGTGCCCGCGAACTCGGCGAGGACCTTGTCGCGCCCGCCCAGGACGAGGAGTTCATCATGTCACATTCGGACAACGTCCAGGCGGCCGGTTTCGTCGAACATTTGAAATTACCGCATTATGTCGACTTTCAGTCCGAACTCGGCCTCGTGCGCAAGCTGCGGCAGGAATTCGCCGAGGCGAACGAAGCCTTGGTGGTCGAGGAGGCTGCGGAATGAGTTCGCCCGCCTATAACTTCGCCTATCTAGACGAACAAACCAAGCGGATGGTTCGCCGCGCGCTGCTGAAGGCAATTGCGATCCCCGGCTATCAGGTACCGTTCGCCAGCCGCGAGATGCCGATGCCTTATGGCTGGGGCACCGGCGGCGTGCAGGTGACGGCCGCGATACTTGGGCCCGATGACGTGCTGAAGGTTATCGATCAGGGCTCCGATGACACCACCAATGCGGTCTCAATCCGCAAGTTCTTCGCCAAGACCGCCGGTGTGGCCACCACGACTGTAACGGCGGATGCGACCATCATCCAGACGCGTCATCGTATCCCGGAGAGGGCGCTTGGGGAGCACCAGGTGCTGGTCTACCAAGTGCCGATCCCGGAACCGCTTCGCTTCCTCGAGCCACGCGAAACTGAGACGCGGCGTATGCACGCACTCGCCGAATACGGGCTGATGCACGTCAAGCTCTACGAAGACATTGCCAAGTTTGGCCACATCGCCACCGCCTACGACTATCCCGTGAAGGTGAACGATCGCTACGTGATGGACCCGTCGCCGACGCCAAAATTCGACAATCCCAAGATGGACAACTGCGCGGCGCTGCAATTGTTCGGTGCCGGAACGGAAAAGCGCATCTATGCGATTCCACCCTACACGAAAGTCGTGTCGCTCGATTTCGAGGACCATCCCTTTGTGCCCTATCGCTTCAACGCACCTTGCGAGCTCTGCGGCTCGGAAGACTCCTATCTCGATGAAATCGTCACCGACGATAAGGGCGGCCGCATGTTCGTGTGCTCCGACAGTGATTATTGCGAAGGCCGCCAAGCGGCTCGCCATACCGGCAGCGTGATCTCGGCCCTGTACAAGGAGAGGGTGGCACGTGGCTAATCAAAACCTACCCGAGAATGATGAGCCGCTGCTGATCGCCGACGGTCTGAGCAAATCGTTCGGCAAGATCATCGCATGCCAGGATGTTTCCTTTACACTCTATCCCGGCGAGATATTGGCTATTGTCGGCGAGTCCGGCTCCGGCAAGTCGACGCTGCTCCAGATTCTGTCGGGCCAGCAGTCGTCAGGCGAGGGACGCGTATCTTACCGGATGCGCGACGGCATCACGCGCGATCTCTCGACACTCGGCGAAGCCGAGCGCCGCTTCCTGTTTCGCACCGATTGGGGTTATGTGCATCAGGACCCAGCGCAGGGGCTGCGCATGGCGGTCTCGGCCGGCGCCAATGTCGGCGAACGGTTGATGGCTGTAGGGTGGAACCACTATGGCCATATCCGCGATACCGCTGCGAGTTGGCTTGAGCGAGTCGAAATTGAGGTCGGTCGCATCGACGATACGCCGCGGACCTATTCCGGTGGCATGCGCCAGCGCCTTCAGATCGCGCGCAATCTGGTCACCCAGCCGAGGCTCGTGTTCATGGACGAGCCAACCGGTGGCCTTGACGTCTCAGTGCAGGCGCGTCTCCTTGATGTTCTGCGTAATCTCGTGAGAGAGCTGCATCTGGCAGTCGTCATCGTGACCCATGATCTGGCGGTCGCGCGGCTGTTATCGGACCGTCTGATGGTCATGAAAGGCGGGCGAGTGATCGAGACCGGCTTGACCGATCAAGTGCTGGACGATCCTGCGGAACACTACACCCAACTGCTTGTCTCCTCCATTCTCTCGCCATGAGCTTTCCAATGAGCGTTATGATCAACGTCACGAACGCGCAAAAGACGTTCAAGATGCATTTGCAGAGCGGTATCGAGCTGCCGGTCGTGAGCGGCGTGAATTTCCAGGTCGATGCCGGCGAGTGCGTCGTGCTCTCCGGCCCTTCCGGCGCCGGAAAATCCTCGATCCTGAAGATGATCTTTGCCAATTACCGCTGCGGCGGTGGTCGCATCGACATCCGGCATCAGGGCACGTTGATCGACATCGCTACCGCTGAGCCGCGTCAGATCCTCACTGTCAGGCGCTCCACGATCGGCTATGTCAGCCAGTTCCTGCGCGCCGTACCGCGTGTTGCGACCATTGATGTCGTCGCAGAGCCCCTGATCGCGAATGGCGTGACGCGCGCTGAAGCCAATGATCGCGCAGGCAGGGCATTGCATCGGCTCAATATTGCCGAGCGCCTCTGGCAGCTTCCGCCTGCGACCTTTTCCGGCGGCGAGCAGCAGCGGGTCAACATCGCACGAGGCTTCATCTCGGACCTTCCGATCCTGCTGCTCGACGAACCGACTGCCTCGCTCGATGCTGCCAACCGAGCCGTCGCGGTGGACCTGATCGGCGAGACGAAGCGCAAAGGCACAGCCATGGTCGCGATCGTCCATGACGACGAGGTCCGTCGGCAGATTGCCGACCGTATCATCGATGTGACCGGCTTCGCTGCCGCGGCCTGAAGGGTAAATAGAATGTGCAAGCGGCCGAGCGAGGCCTTGATTGCCAATGCCCGGATCGTGCTGGCAGACCAGATGATTGAGCGAGGCTGGATCGCCGTGGCTGGCGGCCACATCGCGGAGATCGGCGAGGGTAGGGCGCCCGCAGGCGCGGAGGACGTCGGCGGCGACCTGATCACGCCTGGGCTCATAGAGCTGCACACCGATCATCTCGAGGCGCACTACACGCCGCGTCCGAAGGTGCTCTGGGATCCGATGGCTGCCGTGATCGCCTACGATGGACAGCTTGCGATTTCTGGCATCACGACGGTGCTCGACTCGTTGCGCGCCTGGCGCGAGGATGATGCGGATGAAGTTCAGGGGCGCACATCCACTCTGGCGGCGGCCATCTCATCCGCGCGCGACAGCAACCTTCTGCGCGCCGATCACTTCCTCCACCTCCGGTGCGAGATTCCGATGCCGAGCCTCGTCCACGAGGCCAGGGTGCTCGCCGGCCTCCCCGATGTGCGATTGATGTCGCTGATGGACCACACGCCAGGACAGCGCCAGTTCCGGGACGAAGGCAAGCTGCGCGATTACTACCGCCGCAAGGATGGCGGTAAGACAGACGCCGAGCTCGACCTGCTGTTCGAGAAGCGCTTGACCAACCAGAAGGCCTACGCCGCGACCAATATGCGCGAGATCGTCGCGCTGGCACGAGACCACCGGATTCCACTCGCAAGCCACGACGACACGACCGAGCAAGATGTTGCCGATGCGGTCCGCGAGGGCGTTGTCGTGGCCGAATTCCCGACGACGCTGGAAGCTGCGCGTGGTCTGCACGCGGCCAACATCAATGTTTTAATGGGCGCCCCCAACGTGGTGCGCGGCGGTTCGCATTCCGGCAATATCGCCGCCGTCGATCTCGCGCGCGAGGGCCTGCTGGACATCCTGTCGTCGGACTACATCCCGTCCAGCCTGCTAATGGGGGCCCTGCGGCTGCCGCATCATGTCCCCTCCATTGATCTGCCTGCCGCGATCCGCACAGTGACTAGTCGCCCGTGAACAAGGCTTTAAGCGATTGGGCGGGAGTCTGTTTTCGGGGCTTGGAGACGTTTAAGATTGCAGGGATTTGGAGCTTGAGGCTTCCAAACCCTGCAAATTGGTTTTTGATTTCCTTTTACGACGGGCCATGATTCTGTTGCGCATCGGAGGGGACGATGCGGCCGAAGAAGCACAAGACCACGGGATCAAATGATCTGTTCCGGGCGCGGCTGGACCAGATCATCAACATGAAGCACGAGCTGGTTCTGCTCGCCGGCAAGATCGATTGGGGCTGGATCGATAGCGAGATCGCTCCGCTTTACAGCGAGAACGGCCGGCCCGGGATCGAGACCCGCTTCATGATCGGGCTGTTGCTGCTCAAGCACATTTACGGGCTGTCCGATGAGGGGGTGTGCGAGCGCTGGGTCCACGATCCGTATTTCCAGTTCTTCACCGGCGAAGAGTTCTTCCAGCACACCTTCCCGCACGAGCGCTCGGACCTGAGCCATTGGCGCAAGCGGCTCGGCGACAGGCTGGAGCTGCTGCTGGCTGAGAGCCTGCGGGTGGCGCACGAGGCCGGCGCATTGCGCGGCCAGGACCTCAAGCGGGTCACGGTCGACACCACAGTGCAACCGAAGGCCATCACCTTTCCGACCGATGCCAAGCTCTTGCATGCGGCCATCAGGGGGCTCAACCGCCTGGCGAGACAGCACGGCGTCAGGCTGCGGCAATCCTATTCTCGCGTGGCCAAGGCAGCCGCGATGATGGCGGGTCGCTACGCTCATGCCAAACAATTCGGACGGCATCAGCGGCAGTTGCGTATCCTGCGCAGCCGGCT